>DQOE01000111.1 GCA_015658765.1 Verrucomicrobiota bacterium
GTCGGCCCCCGTGACGTACTGGGTGTGCTCTTCGCGGACGAAATCCTGCATGCCCAGCGGCTTGGCCAGGCGCTCTTCGAATTCCTCAAAAATGCTGCGCCCGGTTTGGTTTTCGAAAATGGTGCAGGCGGCGTTGAAGTCCCAGTTGTTGTAGTACCAAAACGTGCCAGGCGCGTGGCTGCCGCGCTTGGGCCGCTTGGCCGCCATGCCTTTCGTCTCGTACAGCGCGGGGTGGTACACGCCCGAACGCGCCTTGAGCAGATCGACGACGGTGGCCTTTTTCTCGGTGGCGGTGAGCGACGGGGCGTTGTCGTCGATGCCCAGTTCGCCGAGCGTGCTGGCGAGTTTGATTTTGCCGGACACCACGTGCGGCCCGTACAACGCGCTTAGAATGCTCTTTCGCATGGAATGGCACTTGAACGGCCGCTTTGTTTTGCCCCACTCATCGAGGACTCGGCCGCCCTGCACGATCATCACCGCCGCCGTCTTGGTGGTGGCGGTGAATTCGCGGGCGGCTTTCAGCTTGGCCGACGACCACCCGGCGGCTTCCGGCGTCGGCCAGCGCGCCCACTCGCTGCCGGGAAACACCTTGACCTGGGCGTGCGGGAACCGACCGGCGGCGTGCGCTTGGCCAAGCGCGAACATTGCCAGCAGGCCAAGTGCGGCGGCTTGGTTTCGGGAAATGGATTTACTTGGCATACGGGTCATGATGGTCTCGCCGTTGCATACAGTTCAAGCCCCATGCGATCCATTCGTTTTGCCATCACGCTCTTTTGCCTTGGCCTGCTGCCGGGCCTGCCCGCCGCCGCGCCGCCCTTGGCCAAACACGTGGACCACGCCATGCGCGACGAGATGGCCGGGCAGGAACTGGTCGGGCTGGCGGTGGGTATCATTCAAGATGGACAAATCGCATACCTGAAAGGCTACGGCCTGGCCGACCGCGAACAGCATGTGCCGGTGACACGGCAGACGATGTTTCGCTGGGCATCCATCTCCAAGTCGATCACCGCCGTCGCGGCGATGCAACTGTGGGAACGCGGCAAACTGAACCTCGATCGCGACGTGCGCCGTTACGTGCCGGAGTTCCCAGACAAAGGCACGCCGATCCGCGTGCGCCACCTGCTCTGCCATCAGGGCGGCATCGTGCACTACACCAACGGCAAAGTCATCCGAACCAAGCGCGACTACCCGGTGGCGCACCCGTTTGAGAATGTGATTTACGCGCTGGACACTTTCAAGGAATCACCGCTCGTGAACAAGCCGGGCGAAAAGTACTCGTACAGCACGCGGGGCTACATGCTGGTGAGCGCCGTCGTGGAGCGGGCGGGCAAACAAAAGTTCGCCCACCAAGTGCGGGATCGAATCGCCAAGCCGCTGAAACTGGCAACACTGCAGCCCGACTACCAGTGGGAGGAGATCCCCCACCGCGCCGTGGGCTACAGCCAGCGCGGCGGCCAGGTGGAAGTCTCCACAAACACCGACGTGAGCTGGAAACTTGGCGGCGGCGGCTTCATCTCGAACATCGACGACTTGGCCAAGTTCGCCGCGGGCCTGCTGAACCACCGCCTCGTGAAACCGGCTACGCGCCAAAAAATGTGGGCACGGCAAATGACGAGCGGCGGAGAACAAACAAAATATGCACTGGGCTTCAGCTTCAACCATTACCGGGACGGCGAACTGCACACATGGAAAGCGAACGGGACAGGCATCGAGATCGTCGGCCACAGCGGGTCACAGGAAAAAACCAAGACCTGGATGGCGCTGTCGCCGCAGAAAAAGTTGGGCGTCGTGGTGATGAGCAACTCAGAGTACGCCAGCCCGCGCAGGCTTGCCGGACGGCTCCTGGAAGTCGTGATGCCAAAAGGTTTGCAGCCGTCCGAGTAATAATGAGACGCGAAGCAAAACAAGGAGGGCCGCCGGTCAGCGCTGAGAGGGAACTACCGGCTTAACGGAAGGCATGCTTTGGTGTCAGCGTCAAAAAACACGGCACTGGCCTTGGCAACGCTGGCGCGGCTGACCCGGTAGCCCGGGGCACGCAGGGAATCAACCTCCCCGACCGGCCACTGGGCGTCCACGCGGACATCCATGTTGCCCTCCGAATGCATCCGCGGCGCGGCGACCGCCTGTCGTGCGGTTGCTCCGAGCCCCACAAACCGGCTCAACACGGCGATCAGGGCGTTGGGGATTCTCCGGCCCCCGGCGCCGCCCAGCGCCAGCAGCGGCTGCCCGTCCCGCTTCACGATGGTGGGACACATGTTATGCAACGGTCGCTTGCCGGGACCGGGTGAATTTGGGTGACCGGTTCCCGCATGAAAACGCGACATGCCATGTCCCAAGACCAGGCCCAGTCCGTCAATGATCACGCGCGCGCCAAATGCATTGCCGTGCGTCAGCGTCAGGGCCGCCAGGTTTCCGTGACGATCGCCGGCACTCAGATGCACCGTGCCGTCATCCCCCCGCGCCGTACCGGTGGCGGACACCGGTTTGCCCTGCTCAACCGCCCGGTTCACACGATCCGCCAGTTCCCGTGCGTACGCTTGGGACAGTAGGCGTTCCGCCGGCACTTCGGCATGCTCCGGGTCACCAAGCAGGTTCAGCCGATCGTTCCAGGCCAGCCGCAAGGTTTCCAGGTAGGCGTGCGTCCTCCCGGCGCCCGCCCGCCGTTCCTGCCATTTCAACGCCTTGAGCACCGACAAAGCCTCCAACACCGTCAACCCGCCCGCGGTCAGGGGAGCCGTGAAAATCTCATGACCCCGCCATTTCAAAACAAGGGGCGCCACCTCGCGCGCCCGGTACTGCGCCAAGTCCCGTTTGGTCACCAGGCCGTCGTGCTTTTGAAACGCCGCCGCAATCTGTCCGGCGATATCCCCGCGGTAAAACGAATCAACGGAATTACGATCCGCCAGGGTACGAAGCATTTCGGCCAGTTCCGGGTTGCGGAAAAGTTCCCCTGCAGACGATGCACTGACCACGCCCAATTCTTCCATGAAGGCTTTCCAGTTTCGGTTGGAGACCCGGATTCCTTCATCCGCAATGCGAATCGCTGGGCCGGCAATGGCGCGGAAGTCAAGGGTGCCGAAACGGTCCAGCGCCAGTTGCAACCCGGCCATCGTGCCCGGCACCCCGGCCGCCAGCCAGCCGTGCGGATTCAACCGGCCATTCACCAGTCCGGTATCCTCCCGCATGGCGGCAGGAGCCCTGCTGTTGAAATCGATGGAGGTCACCTTCTTGCCGGCCATCGCAATGGTCATGTGCCCGCCATACCCGCCGGGCCCACATTGATGCGGAGCCGCCACACCGGCGGCCAGGGCCGCGGCCACCGCCGCATCCACGGCGTTGCCGCCGCGCGCCAATATTTCCCCGCCCACCTTCGCGGCGGTGGGTTCACCCACGACCGCCCCGGCACTGTTCGGGCCGGGGCTTTGAGCCCGAATCCAAAGGTTCGGGAGAAACACGCCAGCGCCAAGAGTGGTGCCGGCAAGGGACAGCAGTTTGCGACGGGTTATACAGCAAGACATGTCAGCAGATTGGGTGCACGCGAGGAAGACGCCAATCTATCAGGGATTGAAACGAAGTGCCACCCTCCAGAAACACCCGGGTAGAGCGCCACCCACTCACGCCTTCAGGAAATTCTCGAAGAAGTTGTAGATGTTGTTGTTGCTCTGCCCGTTGGGCGAGTGGCCGGGACGGTTGGTCATGGCCACGCGGTTTTTGGCACCAAGCAAATCGTTGACCACGATGCTGTGGTTGAGCGCCTCCCAGCGGCGCGGTGGATCCTCCGAGCCGCCGCTCACCAGGAAGGGGCGCGGGGCCATTAGCGCATGCAACTCGTGCAAATCGCGGCCGGCCCTGAGCAGCTCGGGATACAGGCCGCGGGCCGGGTTGTCCGCCGTGGGCACACCCCGCTTGCGCCACGGCCGCGGATGCCAGCCCAGATACCACGGCTCCCAGTAGTTCACGCTCGGGCGTGTGTCGAAAACGATGCCGGGGTCCGACCACGCCGCGCACGCAAATTTTTCGAAGAGGCACGACGCAAACATCGCCCACTTGCCGCCGTACGAGTGTCCCACGATCCCGATGCGTTGGTCATCCACCTCCGGTCGCTGCGCCAGCACGTGCCAGGCGTTGGCCGCCGCGCAGCCGAGCATCGACAGGGGCTGCACCGTCGCCTTGTCGATGGAGGGATAATAGGTGGCGTAGGTGCGGTTGAGGGTCGCCTCCGTGCTGCCGATGGAGAGCGCCACAAACCCGCGCCGCGCCAGTTGCAGCGCGAAGTCCCGATGCGGCCGCGTGCCCAGACCGATGGCCGTTTCCGGCTCGTAAAACACCGTCACCGCCGCCGGCCGTTTGCCCCTGCCATCGGGGATCAGCAAATATCCCGTGGTGAATTCCACCGGCGTCCACTTGAACCGCACCTTGATCTGCCGGAAATTCTCCCGTCGCGCTTCCCCCAGCACCTCCACCCGTGGTTTCGTGATCAATGCCGGCCACGCCCCCATCAGCTTCATCCAGTCGCTTTGTATTTCCGTCCGCCGACGCGTCCAGTCCGCCGGCGTCTTTGCCCTCGAGCCGTCATTGAAAATCAACGGGGAACGATACCTGCCCAGTTTGCCCCGCCACTCCTCTGGCGGGATGAAGATGGAGGCCGTCGCCCGCCGTTCCTTTGCCATCAACCGCCCCGCCACGGAGCCCACCGCCACGGTCTTCAGGAATGTGCGCCGGCTGGACTGACACTGCATGGCTGATGAACAACAAAAATGGCCGGAAATGGCAAGCGAACTTCAGATGTTTTGGAAATCATCCACCCCAGCCGGTTGCTTTTGAAGTCCCGTCAACCGCTTGGCCAAGCGCGGTCGCGGCTCATCTCTGACTCGCCCGCTTTTGATGGACATCCGACCCGTCAGGGGCCATGTTTCCGAGTTCGAACCAACATATCGATTCATTGTCCCAGTCGATTCGCTGGCCTCAATTCACCACGTTATGAAAACAACCAAGCGCAACGGGTTCACGCTCATCGAGCTGCTGGTGGTGATCGCCATCATTGCCATTTTGGCGAGCCTGCTGCTTCCGGCGCTGGCCCGGTCCAAGGCCAAGGCGAACAATGTCAAGTGCATCAGCAACCAGAAGCAGATCGGCTTGGCCTTCATGATGTACGCGGGAGACAACGATGAGTCCTATCCCGCGCTCACCAACTGGGCGACTTCCGGTGGAAAACAAGGGAAGAGCAGCCTCTACAGCGGAACAACAGCCCCTCAGCGCAGGCCACTGAACAAATACGCGGCATCGGTCGGGGTCTTTTTATGCCCATCGGACAAGGGGGATTCATTGCACGGCATCGATCATTGCTACACTGCATGGGGAACCAGTTATCTGCCCCAATTCAGCCACGATTCGTTCAGGGTGAAGATGGTTTGCGGTGTGCAAAATGACCGGAACAGCCGTTCCATCAAGTCAGGACAAATAGCCAGGAGTCCCTCGAACAAAATCATCCAGGGCGATTGGACATGGCACCCCAACCGGACCAAGGACAATCCCAAATACCTCTGGCACACCGTCCAGGGGCACTTTCGAAATAACATCCTGTTCGGGGATGGACATGTTGATTTTTTCAAGTTCCCCAACGAGGCTCCCGGCTGGATTTGGTCTCCCCCGCCAAACGCCTCGTGGAAATGGTGGTGAACCGATCACACACACCCGATGAAAAGCGATAAAGAGAATTGGCAATAAGATCGTCATTATGAAAATACCCAGACGCAACGGCTTCACGCTCATTGAACTGCTGGTGGTGATCGCCATCATTGCCATCCTGGCCGCGTTGCTGTTGCCCGCGTTGTCACTCGCCAAGGAACGAAGCAAGAGAGCCGTCTGCAAGTCCAACCAGCGTCAGATCACATTGACGATCCTCATGTATGCCGGTGAAAATGAAGGCAGGTTCCCGACCGGGCTTCGCAATAACAACATGTCCCACTACACATTTATCAGTGACAAGGTGTTCCTCTACCTTCGCGACAAAGGCAGCCTGTCCACCAATTCCTTCTCCTGCCCCAACAAGCAGGATTGGTTTCGCCGGGGATCGGTTGGTTATCGTCTCGGCTACTACTACCTGTGGGGGCACAAGACCCCGAAACAGCCCAAGAACTATTCGCCGCCGCCGCTGGGCTCCACTTCCCCGATACACTGGGACTCTCCCAACCGGGACACCGACTCGCCGGGCTGGGCCATGATTGGCGACGTGGTGGAAAAGGGAACCTTTACACCCCCGGTAACCTCCAGCCCGCACGGCCCCGGGGGCAGTGTCATCAGCAAATTCAACTCCTTTCCCGAGCCGGGGAAAATCGGGTCGGAAGGCGGCAACGTGGGCTATACCGATGGATCGGTGCAATGGGTCAA
>DQOE01000334.1 GCA_015658765.1 Verrucomicrobiota bacterium
AAACGAGCGATCGAGCAGGGTCGTGATGGCAAAGGTGTGGTGATGATTCGCGTGACCGGAAACAACCGGGCCCAGGACTGGAGTGCCGCGGACGATGGTTACTCCAACGACCCCCGCGTGCTGACAGTGGCCGATGTTGGGCCGGCCGGTCGTGTGCAAAGCTTTAGTAACATGGGTGCCTGTGTGCTATGTGCCGGTCTGATCGGCAAAGGAGTATATTCCACCGACCGAATGGGCGCCCTTGGCTGGAATCGTGACTCCAGCGACGACGATCCGGAGGTCGGTAGCTATCACTCCCTTGAGCACCTCGGCAACTCGTACACCTTGCCGCAGATTGCCGGTGTGGTTGCACTAATTCTCAGCGTGAATCCTGACCTGACTTATCGCGATGTGCAGCAGGTTTTTATCCACGCCTCGCGGCATTTCGACTTTGCCGATCCCTTTTTGCAGTCTAATGCTGCTGGTTATCTTTTCACCCACAACACTGGCTACGGCGTACCGGACGCGGGCGCAGCAGTACGCTTGGCCAAGCGCTGGACCAATGTCAGGCCGTTGGTGGAGAAGTCGTACAAGCAAGCCTTCGTTACTCAGTTGCCGGACGACGGACTGCAACTCCGGGTTTTTGCCAACGGAAAGGAAAATAGCTTTGTTGCCAGTCCCAGCGATGGATTGGTGCCGGACGATCCCATCGAGGCTCTGCCTCTGGTGGATGTGGGCAGGGCAACTGGGCCACTGGAAGTTGATCTTACTGGGAAGGCGGCACTGATTGAACGTGGTGGTACCTTTTTCTCAGTGAAGACACGTCACGCGGCGGATGCCGGGGCGACATTTGCGATCATTTATAATGACCGTAACGGGGATGAACGGCACATCATGGGAGGGATGGATTTTTCCCCGATTCCGGCCGTCTTCCTCTCCCAGAACGATGGGGCCTCTGTCAGGGAGTTGATGAAATTGGCGGATAATGATCCCCCCAAGGCTGGACTCTCGCTGGAATCAAGCGATGCAGTGGTCATCGTGCCGGACGAGTTGCTCTGCGAACAGATTGGCGTGCGCGTCAACATGACCCATCCGGTTCGTGGCGACATTCGCTTAACCGTCCAGTCGCCGGCTGGCACACGAAGCATCCTCCAGGCGAATGTCCCTGACGCCACCGCGTGGCGTTCCGACTGGACGTTTTGGTCGAACCAATTTTTCTACGAACAAGCCAAGGGCAAGTGGACTGTTGCCGTGAGCGATTTGGTCAAAAATTTTACGGGCGCTTTAAGTTCGGTCGAATTGACCGTGCGCGGAACAAGTATAACAGACGCCGACAGTGATGGGCTGGACGATAACTGGGAGTTGGAGTATTTTGAATCACTAGTCGAAGCAGCGCTGGGCGACCCGGACAAAGATGGCGAATCGAATGCCCGCGAACAGGCGCTACGGACCAATCCAGCCAAGTTTAACGGTTCCTTTGATTTACGCTACCACCGTCTGGCCAATGGCGACCTGCGACTTGCGTGGCCAAGTTGGCGCGGCTTTGTGTTTCGTATCCAGTCCGCGGACCACGTGCTTGGCCCGTGGAATGGGGAGGCAGTGGTTGAGTCGGGGAAATTCCAAACCGAATGGGATGCCAAGCCGGTGGCACAGGGGGTTCGTTTTTACCGCGTGCATGCGGAACTCAAGCCATGAGGCGGCAGCTCATTTCCTCCGGGGCCAAGTGGGAGGCCAAGGTTGGTTACAGCCGAGCCGTCCGGGTGGGGCGGCATGTTATTGTTTCCGGGACAACCGCCGTGGATGTCAGGGGCAGAGCGGTCGGCGGTGAGGATATCCGCGCCCAGGCCCGCCGCATTTTTGAGATCATTGCCGACGCCTTGGCCGATGCCGGTGCGTGTCTTGAGGACGTTGTGCGCACACGGGTGTTCGTCACCGACATTGCTGATGCCGAGGCGCTTGGCCAAGTGCACGGTGAGGTGTTCGGGCGGATTCGCCCGGCGGCCACGCTGGTCGAGGTCAGCCGGTTGATCGATCCGGCGTTGTTGGTGGAGATCGAGGCCGACGCCATCGCGGGTAGCGGCGGAGCCGACGCGGTGATCTTGGCCGGTGGTAAAGCCAAGCGGATGGGGCGAGACAAAAGCCGCATCCGGCTGGGACGGCGGACGCTGCTGGGCCATGCGCGGGCGGCGGTGGCGGATGCCGGCTTCAAGCCGAGAGTTATCGCCACCGATTTGCAGCTCAACTTAGGCCCGCTCGGTGGTATCGCCACCGCGCTTCGCTCGACGAGGCACTCGCGTGTGTTGTTCCTCGGTTGCGACATGCCATTTTTATCCGGCAACTTGATTAAAGAATTTCTCGCGGCGGCGACTTATGGGATTGGGCCGATATTCACTCGGCACAAAAAGGGAGTCGGTTTTCCGTTCGTGCTTCATCGTTCCGACTTGGCCTTGGTTGAAAAGCAAATTGACCGAGGCGCGCTGTCGCTACAACGACTGGCCAAGCGGTTGAAAGCGAGAGCGTGGCAGCCACCGGCGAGTCGCGTGCCGGAATTGTTCAACATCAACACTCCAGCCGATTTGGTCGAGGCGAAGCGAAGATTGAAGGTGGCGGGATGTTGAGTCGCGGCAGCGTCATGGAGTGCGGCAGCCCCTGCCGCTTTCGGGAGCGGCGCAAAGCGGTGCGGAGAACCACACTCCAAGATGCCGCCGCGAAGCTGATGTTCTCCATGCTTTTTGTGGCATCAGTTGTCCATGCCGAACGGCATGTGTATTCGAGGCCGCTGATGGGGATGGCGTTCCGGATCATCGTCCATTCGGAGGATGAAGCGAAGGCCAAGCGGGCGGCAAAGGCGGCGTTCGACCGGGTCGCTGTGCTCAACCAAATCATGAGCGACTACGAGCCTGAGAGTGAGTTGAGCAAATTGTCCAACTTGGCCGGCAGCGGGAAGGCGGCGAAGATCAGCGACGAACTTTGCAGTGTGCTCGATCGCGCCCAGGCGCTGGCGGCGCAGACCGGTGGCGCGTTCGACGTTACGGCCGGCGCATCGGTTCAGCTTTGGCGGCGTGCCCGGCGCGTGAAGCGGTTGCCGCCGCAATACGTGCTCGCCAAGGCGCTGAAGACGGTTGGTTTCCGCACGCTGAAGCTTGACGCAAAAAAATGCACCGCCGAACTCACCGGACCGGGGACGCGCCTCGACCTCGGCGGCATCGCCAAGGGCCACGCGCTCGACGAGGCGCTGGCGGTTTTGAAAAAACATGGGCTGCGGCAGGCCTTGGTTTCCGGTGGCGGCGACATCGTGGCCGGTGCTGCGCCGCCCGGAAAACAGGGTTGGCGCGTGGCACTGATCGGCCTACGGGAGGAAACCAAGCCGGAGTTTCTCTGGTTGACGAACGCCGCTGTGGCCACGTCGGGCGACTTGTACCAATTCCTCGAGGTGGACGGCACGCGCTACTCGCATATCGTCGATCCGCGTACTGGCACGGCGCTCACGGAGCAGCGGTTGGTGCACGTGCTCGCCCGGGATGCGATCACGGCGGACAGCCTGGCCACGGCAATCAGCGTGCTGGGGCCAAGCGAGGGATTGCGCCTGGTTACCGGCGACAAGCGGCTCGGCGCTCGTGTGGCTTTTCGTGGGGCGCTTGGGCAAGTGCAGGTTGTCGAGTCGCCGGTGTTCCGCGCTTGGGCAAGGCCGAAAAAGTAGAACGGCCCGCCGCGTGAGCAGCAGGCCGTTGAAGTTCGGTTGCGAGCTGGCTTACGCCTTCTCTGCGGTGATTTGCAGATACTCGCGATCCTTGATGATGCCCGGTTGCGGGACGGGGTATTTGCCGTCCGGGTTGGTTTGCAGCGGGGCGGGGGAGTCCATCATCAATTGATCCGCGTTCGGGCAGAGATCGTGGTCGTGGTTGAGCACCTGATCGACCGTGACTTCCTGTCCGGTGTGCGTGGCAAAACGACCGGCGGCGGTGACGACGCTGGCCATGACACCGCGTTCCACTTCGTTGAACGGCTTGTTTTCGCGAATGGCGGTCATCAGGTCGTTCCACTCGTCCTGATACGGATTGGTCTCGCGGCCCGGGTAAGCCCATGCAACCGGATCCTTCATGCTTTGGCCCTTGAAGATTTTGCAGGGGGCCGGCGCGTGGCCATTTTTTGAGATGATGCCCAGCCCTTTGGAGCCGTGCACATAGCTCGCAAAGTCGCCGTAACAGCCAGGCATGGTGCGGCCGTGCAGATACAGTTTGGCTCCATCGGCGAACGTGTACTCGACCGTGTAGCAACCAAGGTTTTGATCGACGTAATCCCCCCGGTAATGGCGAGCACCGGCGCCTTGTGCCTTGACGGGCCAGGCATCCTTCATCCAGCAGCATTCGTCGATGTTGTGGATGAAATAGTCACTGAACGAGCCGCCACTCGCCCAGATGAAACTGTGGAAGCGGCGGATTTGGTAGAGCAACTCGCTCTCGTTTTTCTTCGGAGGGAGTGAGTAACAGGAGGCAACGGGGCCGTGGAGGCGGTAGGCGCGCAACAGGTTGATGTCGCCGAGCTCACCGTCCTTGATGCGGTTGAAGAGTTCGCCGCGGGCGCGGCTGTGACGGCACATGAGGCCAACGCCGACCTTGAGATCCTTCTTCTTGGCCAAGTCGTTGAGGGCGAGCATGCGCCGGGCGGTGGGGCCGTCCGGGCAGAGCGGCTTCTCCATGAAAACATTCAGCCCCTTGTCGATGGCTTTTTTGTAATGCACCCAGCGAAAGGCGCAGGGGGTGGTGAAGATGACAACGTCGCCCTTGTTCAGGTTGTCCATCGCCTTGGCATAGCCGTCAAAACCGATGTAGCGGCGATCGGCCGGCACGTCCACGCTGTCCTTGTGGCGGTTTTTCAGCGCTTTGTAGCTGTTGTCCATCTTTGCGGTGGAGACATCGGCCATCGCGACGAGTTTGTTGCGGGCGATGTCACTGGGAACGGACAGCGCGTTGTCGGCTGCACCGGTCCCGCGGCCGCCCGCGCCGACGATGGCGATTTGGGTCATGTCATCGACGGCAGAGTGCACGCGAGGGATGGCAACACCGGCCAGCACCGAGGCGGCCGTTACGGATCCGGTGGTCTTTATAAAGTCGCGACGATTACTTGAGGGCAATTCAGTAGGCTTGGTCATCGCGCCCTTTCTACATTCAGCTGACTCCCGGCGTCAAACGATTTTTGCCGCTTGGCCAATCGCTTGGCCCTTTGACCTTGCTCCGCAACGCGTCATCATGAACGATGCGCCGCGATGAACTTACTCGCACGAGCAACTTTGGCTGCCCTGACATTTTCTCTTTTCGCCGTTCCCTTGGCCAAGGCCGTCGGCCCGACTCTCGCCCAGCGCCTCGGCTACAAGGCCACGGACAAATTGCTCATCATAAACGGCGACGACACCGGCATGTGCCACGCCGCCAACGTTGCCACCATCGACTCGCTCGAGCGCGGCCTCATGACCTCGGCGACGATCATGGTGCCGTGCCCGTGGTTCACCGAGATCGCGCGCTATGCCAAGTCACACCCGGAGAAGGACTTCGGCATCCATCTCTGTCACACCTCCGAGTGGCAGGTCTACCGCTGGGGGCCGGTTGCTTCCCGCGACAAGGTGCCGGGGTTGGTGGATTCGCAGGGTTACCTGTGGCGGAGCGTCCCGGAGGTGTACATTCACGGCAAACCGGCGGAGGCGCTGATTGAGGCTCGCGCTCAAGTCCGCAAGGCGCTCGATGCCGGTATCGACGTGACGCACCTCGACACGCACATGGGTGCGCTGAACTACGACCCGCGCTACGTTCAGGTTTACCTGCAACTCGCACTGGAGTTCGACCTCCCGTTGCGGATGCCGTCGCAGAGCACGGCGGCGCGGTTTGGGTTCAGCGACCTGCGGAAACAGTTTGCCGCCAAGGGCATCGTTTTTCCGGACTATTTGGTTTTCGACAAGCTTGATGAGGAAAAGAAGGGCGTGAAACAATTTTGGATGAAGACCCTGCGCAACCTCAAGCCGGGTGTCACCGAGTTGTTCATCCACGCCGCCATGCCGACCGACGAGCTGCGCCACGTCACGAACAGTTGGAAGACGCGCTCGGAGGAATACGAGACCTTCACCAACGACGCCGACGTGCGGCGGCTCGTGGAGGAACAGGGCATCATTCGCATCGGTTACCGGCCGCTGCGCAGACTGCAACAGGGAAAAAACAATTGACCTTCCCGGCGGCAAGCATGCTCGCTGAGATCGGGCGCATCGTCTCTTTCGGCATCCGCCGTCCCGGCTACGAAGAGGGACTCAAAACCGAGCAGTTCATGCTTGAGCGCTTCAACGAAATTGGCCTGAGCGATACGCGCCTCGAGCCGGTTCCGGTGAATTATTGGCGACCCGAGATGACCCGCCTCGCCATCGGCGATCCGGCGGCGGACATTCCCAGCTTCGCCGTGCCATACACCGGCTGGACGGCAGCCGACGGCGCTCGGAGCGGGGCGGTTTACGTTGGAGTTGGCAGCGACGAGGCGTTCGACGCGACGGATGTCTCCGGCAAAATCGTGGTCGCCGACATGCAGTTTGGCGAACTCAACGCGTCGCACCTCAAGGGCGGCTCGATGTTTATCCACGATCCCGGCGACACCATTCCGGACGGCACGCTGCACTGCGCCAACTGGCTGATCCCCAACTTCCGCGCCTACTATGAGTCGTGGAAGCGCGGCGCGAGCGGCTTCATCGGGCTGTTGGGCGAGATGCCGATCGACGGCTGCGAACTGTACGTGCCGTACGACGGATTCCTCAAAAAAACACCGGCCGCTTGGGTCGGCCGCGAACACGCCGAGGCCGTTCGTTCCGGCGCGACCAGCGGCAAGCCGTTCCACTTCACCAGCACGGGGGAGGGTCGCACAGTCGATTCCCACAATGTCGTCGGCATCCTGCCCGGCCGCACCGACGAATACATTCTGCTCACGTGCCACCACGACGCCCCGTTCGCTTCCGCGGTGGAGGACGCCTCCGGGCTCTCGGTGCTGCTGGCGTTGGCGGAGGCATTCGCGCGATCGACGGAACCGCTCGAACGCGGCCTGGTTTTTCTGGCGTCGAGCGGACATTTCCACGGCGGCATCGGCTGCCGCGAGTTCGTCGGTAAACACCGTGGCGGACTGCTCGAGAAAATTGTCGCAGCTATCGGAGTCGAGCACATTGGAGAGGAGGCGCAGGGCGACGGCAGCGGCGGCTACGCTAAGACCGGCCAGGCGGAAACCCGCGCGCTCTTCGTGGACAAGACGCCGGAGTTGCTGCGCGTACTCGAGGAGGAAGTGCAGCGCGTCAACCTCAGTCGCACCCTCGGCGTGGACGCCTACCTGTTTGGTTCAGAACCGCCGTGCGACAGCGCCCCGTTCTTCACCGCCGGCATCCCGTCAGTCTGCCACATCAGCGGGCCGCTGTATCTGTTCGACCCGCACGACACCATCGACATGGTGCGACAGGAGGATCTGCCCAAGGTCGCTGAGCTGTTTTACCGAGTCATCCGCCGGATCGACAGCATCCCTGCATCCGACTTGGCCAAGGGCACAAC
>DQOE01000317.1 GCA_015658765.1 Verrucomicrobiota bacterium
AGCGTCATCATTCCGGTGCGAAACATCGAGAGCGGCAAGCAGCGAATGAACGAAGTCATGCACGGCGCATTGAACGCTCAGAAACACAAGTACGCCCGGTACAGCCTCAAGGAAATGAAGCTCGCTAAAACCAAGCGCAAAGCCGGCGACCCGCTGGTGTTCGACACCAAGGGAGCCCTAAGCGTCAACGGCAAGACGGCTCCGGTGTCCATGCAAATCAGCATCACAAAGGCGGAGGGGGACAAGTTGGAAGTGAGCGGCAAGACGAAGCTCAAGATGTCACAATTCGGGGTTGTGCCTCCGGCGCCAAAGATTGCCCTTGGCCTTATCACGACCGGCGACGAGGTGAGTGTCGAGTTCAACTGGTTCGTCGCTCCGAAAAAATAAGTGGTAACGAGACGCGGATTTCACGAATTCACACGGATTTAAAATACGATCCGTAAAAACCTGTGTTAATCCGAGAAATCCGTGTCCCTGCTTGAAACTTCGATCTTGAAACTTGAAACTCCCCCCCCGCGCATCGCGTGGGGTTTCCATGAGCAACGAGGATAAAAACCTTAAAACCAGCTTTCAAGTGCTGACGGTCGCCTTGACGTTGCTGGTTTTTGGCGGGGCCATCTGGATTGCCAAGGAGCAAATGGGGGAGCGCATCCGTGAGCAGGTTCTGGCCCGGTACGCGCAGGAGTTGTACGCCATTTCACTGGTGCATCAGGTGACGATGGCGGAGTCGGCCGAGATCCTGTTTATGGATGACACGTTCGACCAGTTGACCGTCTATGGCGCTGTCGCTGAGTTGAGCGGCGCGATGGGGGTACGGCTTTACACGGCGGACGGCGACTTTCTTGTGTCCTCCCCCGAGAACATCGCCGAAGGCAGCTTGTCTGCCGGCCAGTTGGAGATGGCCCGTGCCTTTGCACCGGTCAGCATGTTGAACGATGCACTCCCAGTTGAGGATATTTTTTGGGAACCGTTGCTTGAGGGGTTGTCTGTCGGGCAATCGCTGACTGTCCGGGGGGTCGTTCTGCCCGTCCACGTGGCAGAGGAGGACGAACTGCTCGGCGCGGTCCAGTTTCTTTTCGACGCTACAGAGGCGCTTGCGGACATCGCCGAGTTGAACGACGGCTTGTTTCAGCAGGCCGTCTTTATTTTTGCTGCCGGCGGCAGTGTGATTGCGTTGCTTTTGTCGCTCTCCTTTGCGCGGATCAACCGCATTCACCGTTCGCTGGCCAAGCGGACGTTCGCGCTCAAGAAGGCAAACCAGGAGCTGGCGCTCTCGGATCGGACCAGCGCGGTGGGAGGCGTGGCTTCGCATTTGATTCACGGCTTGCGAAACCCGCTCGCCGGACTGCGCGCATATCTCGATACCGGCCAACGAGACGGAGATGATTTATCGACCGCAAAATCGGCGGCCAAGCGGATGGAGGGCATGATCGACAACATCGTGCGAACCTTGGGAGAGAACGCCAGCGGAGTCGTTTACGAGTTGAGCGTTGCGGAGTTGCTCGAGATTTTAAAGTCGAGGATAGAACCGATCGCTGCCGGATATCATGTGCAACTCACCGTCATCAGCACGGGGGGCAGGGAACTGGACAACCGGGAGGGAAACTTGGTTTTGCTGATTCTGGAAAACCTCACGCAGAATGCCGTGGAGGCATGCGAGCAGGGCGGGCGGGTTACGGTTCGCGCCGGAGAAGCCGGTGGCGTGACTTCGTTTGAGGTTAGCGACGATGCCCGCGGGTTGCCGGAGGCGGTGAAGATGTCCCTGTTTCAGCCCGGGAACACGTCGAAGGAGCAGGGGAGCGGGCTTGGGCTGGCGATCAGCGGGCAGTTGGCCGGGTCGATGGGCGCTGAACTGACCTTGGCCAAGTCGGATGAAAACGGGACAACATTTCGGTTGGCCCTGGCCAAGCGCTCCGCCTAGCGGACGGCGTCGAAGACGTTGGCCAAGCACTTGAGGGTGGCGCTCATTTGGCCAAGCGGAATCATGTTTGGCCCGTCACTCGGCGACTTGGCCGGTTCCGGATGTGTCTCGATGAACAACCCGTTCGCACCAGCCGCAAGCGCCGCTTTGGCCAGAATCGGCGCAAACTCAGCCTGGCCCGCCGAGCGGTCGTCGCCACTGCCGGGCAATTGCACCGAGTGTGTGGCGTCGAACACCACCGGGTAACCGAACGACTGCATGATCGGGATCGACCGCATGTCGGCGACGAGGTTGTTGTAGCCGAAACTGGAGCCCCGTTCCGTGAGGATTATTTTTTTGTTCCCACAATGGGCCGCCTTGGCCGCGACCTGCTTCATCTCGCTTGGGGAAAGGAACTGGCCTTTTTTGATGTTCAAGATTTTGCCGGTGTTTGCGGCGGCGGCGATGAGGTCGGTTTGGCGGCTGAGAAAAGCGGGGATCTGCAAAATGTCGACGACCTCGGCGGCCAGTTCCGCCTGTTGCTCGGTGTGGACATCGGTAAGCACGGGAACGCCGACTTTGTCGCGAACCGAGCGAAGGATGTGCAGGCCGTTTTCGACGCCCGGCCCGCGCTTGGTTTTGCTCGAGGTGCGGTTGGCCTTGTCGAAGCTCGCCTTGAAAATGTAAGTGATGCCAAGCGCGGCGCAAGTGCGCTTGAGCGACTTGGCGATTTTGAGGCAAAGCGCCTCGGACTCAATCACACACGGCCCGGAGAACAGGAACAGGCGGCTTGGTTTGTTCAATATTTTCCAGAGAGCGGTTGATGTCATGCTGTGTGAAACTGGTTGCGGAGCAATTCGTCATGCTGCGACCGGAATGGTGAAGTGCCGCTTAAGCGGTTAAGCGCGGAAATGGTAGCGGGCAGGCAGGCAGTGTCGAGTGAATTGTCACGGCAACTCCAGTAAAATCCGCCCGGTGGCGCGGCGAAGGAAAGGGCCGCTGCGCCGAACTTGAACGATGTCCAGCATCAATCTGCCGCCACTTACCTTGTCGTGCAGCAGTCTCGCTGCACGGACGATGTCGTTCACTTCCTGTCCGTCAACTGCGACGACAACCACGCCCGTGGTGAGGCCCGCTTTGTCAGCCGGCGAGTCATCATCGACTTGTGACACAACGAGCCCGTTGGTTGAATTGTAGCCAAGCGCCTTGGCGACCTTTGGCGTCAACTCTTCCAGGGTGGCCCCGGTCTTGTCGCGAATGAGGCCGGAGTTGAAATACGCCTTCTCAGGAATCAGTTTCACGGTGCAGGCGACGAGTTCACCCTTCCGCTTGACCTGTAATTTCACTGCCCGCTTGCGGCCAAGATTAAGAAGCCTTTTGGCGAACTCGATGAAGTTGAGGGGGGAGTGGTTGTTGATTGTTGCGATCTGGTCACCCGCAACCATGCCGGCCCTGGCGGCCGGGCTGTCCGGTTCAACGGACTCAACCGTCAACGGATTGCTGCCGGGACGGATGGCCGCGCCGAACCAGTTTCCCTCCAAAAACTCCGGCGTGAAGATGCGTGACAGGGATTCATTGACCCGCTTGATGGGGATGGCAAACCCGATGCCCTGTCCCTCCTTGAGCACCGCGACATTGATCCCGATGATTTCCCCGTCAAGATTGATCAGCGGGCCGCCGCTATTTCCCGGATTGATGGAGGCATCGGTCTGGAGCCAGTCCGGGATGTCCAGTTTGCTGCCTTCCGTCTCGGTGCGGCGGCTTTTTGAACTGAGGATCCCGCGGCTGGCCGAGCCGCCAAGGCCGAACGGGTTGCCAAGCGCCAGCACCGTTTCACCAAGCAACAGATCGTCATCGCTGGCGAAGGTGGCTGCGGCGAAGGTTTCGCCCGGCTCTTCCGGGATGATTTTCAGCAGAGCGATGTCAGTGGCCAGGCTCCCGGCGATGACCTCCGCCTGGTAAATCCTGGCCTCGCCGTTCTTGTCGTTGATCTTGACCCAGATTTCGCCGGCGTCCTTGACCACGTGCACATTGGTGAGCACGTAGCCGGACGCATCCACCACGACACCGGAGCCGGCGCTTTCCTGTGGCGGCAGTTCCTGCGCGTATGGCGCCCAGTTGTCACGCCACCAGTCGTAGTAATACCGCACACGCTGCACACGTGTCTTGGTGATAATATTGACCACGCCCGGCATGACCCGGCTGACGGCCTCGACCACCGCGTTGTGGCGGGGCGATTCCCCCGCCTGGGCAAGCGCGGTGATACACAGGGCCAGGCCGATGGCCGGCGCGAGTTTGCTGTTCCTTCCCTTTATCAACATAAAAATCAACTTCGACAGAAGATCCCTGAAAGATATTCATTCTGCCCCGGCGCCATTGTCTCGGACAACTTATCCACAATTTGAGCAATTCGCTTGACGATTGCGGCTGTTTTGCTTGAAATGCGGCCCATGACTTTTCGTCTAATTTTGTTGTGTCTTGCCTCTTCAATGGCTGCCGCTTCCGTGGGCTGCATCAGCACGCCCCAGGGGAAACAATTCGGGGTGCCCGGCATCCGGGACAC
>DQOE01000206.1 GCA_015658765.1 Verrucomicrobiota bacterium
AAGGCCGGCCAGTCAGCCTGCCTGAACAACTGCAAACAGATCGGCCTGGCCGTGACGATGTACATTTCCGAGTACGACAACCGGATTCCCCTCTGCCGCAACTGGGGGCGGGCCTGGGGTGGGGATCATGCATTGCGCAACGACCCGGTGTGGATGCCTCAGTTGCTCGAGCCTTACATTGGGAAGAACACCGGCGCACCCGACCCCAAGCAACGCGGCAAGCCGAGGATGCCTCACTCTGTTTTTGCCTGTCCCATTGCCATGAAGGATGCGATGAAGGCAAAGGATAAGCAGATGCTGTCGAGATTTCGCAGCAATAACAATGTGACCTACGTCTGGAACCACATTTACCTCACCAAGAGCCGGAACAGCTATGAGGAGCGCCGACCGGTCAGTGGTCGTGAGGCAAGTGACTGCGTTAATCCGTCCCTCTCTGTACTGACTTGGGAGATGCCTTACTGGGACTACAAGACGATGCCGCACAAGAGGGGAATCGTGCTGAGTTATGTCGATGGCCATGCGGCTCGCATGAACGGTTCCCCCAAGGAGTACGACTGGTGGGCCTACCACAGCCGCGACGGCTGGGAGGAGGGCGACTACACCTGCGGCAACCCGCACTGAAGCCACCGGGGGCGGGAGCCGGTCTTATTTCGATTCCGGGAAAACCAGGGGGGAGCGTGGCGGCAGAACCTTCTCGACAGGTACGCGGGTCAACTCGGCGAACTTGGGCAGGCCGCCCTTGGTGGGCAGATCCAATCGACCGGCTACCAGCGGGGCCACATATTTGATGAGGTTTTCGTTGGGTAACCAGCCGTCCTCGCTGATCCAGTCACGCGGGATGGTGCGCTCCACCAGCGCGATGTCGCCCAGCGGATGCAGGCCGGTGGTGAACTCGTACGGCTCATCCGACTGGCGCTCGATCGTGACCATGAATCCGCTCTTGCCATCGATGGCGGCGCGGACGGCGGCAACGCCGCAGGCGACTGCCTCATCGACATCCTGCTGGCTGGCGAAATGCGCGGCGGCGCGTTGGGCGTAGCCGAGTTTCACGGTGCGTGTCTTAAGGTCGAGCTTGCCGTGGACAAGCTCGCCGAGTGCCTCGGCAGCGCCGGAGAGTACCGGGTGGCCGAACGAATCGAGCCGCGTCTTGTCCGCCCCGAGTTCGTGTCCCTCTGTGTTTTTCACGCCCTCGCCGGTGACGACGATGCAGTAGCCGAGTTGAACGACGATTTCCTTGACCTTGGCCAAAAACTTATCCTCATCGAGCGGGATTTCCGGCATCAAAATGAGGTGTGGCCCGTCGGTGGGTTTGCGCTTGGCCAGCACAGTGCCGGCGGCGAGCCAGCCGGCGGCGCGGCCCATGACCTCGATGATGCAGCAGGAGCCGTCATCGGTGGCCATGCTGGCGACGTCCTCCGCGGTCTCCATCACCGTCGTGGCGTTGTACTTGACCGCGCTGCCGTAGCCCGGCGTGTGGTCGGTGTGAGGCAGGTCGTTGTCGATTGTTTTCGGCACGCCGATGCAGCGCAGCGGGTAGCCGCGTTTCTCGGCCTCGAGATGCACCTTGTTGTTGGTGTCCTGCGAGTCGTTGCCGCCGGCGTAAAAGAAATAGCGAATGTTGTGCGCCTCGAAGACCTCGAACAGCCGGTTCATGTCGAGGGCAGCCTGTTCGGGGTCTTTCTTGAAACGAATCTTGTAGCGGCAGGTACCCAGCGCGGCGCCAGGAGTGTGCTTGAGTTCCTCGATGGAGCGGGCCTTCTCCTCGTTCAAGTCGACCAGGTTTTCGTGCAGGACGCCAAAGATGCCGTTGAGCCCGCCGTAAATCTCCACGATTTGATCCGGGTATTTGCCGGCTTCCTGGATGACGCCGGCCACGCTGGCGTTGATGACCGCCGTGGGGCCGCCGGACTGGCCCACCAACATGTTGCCCACCAGTTTGCCATCGACCCCGATGATCGGGGTTTCCGGCTCGGCGTTCAGGTCGTGAATCAGCGGGTTTCTGGCTTCAGTCTGGCTGTTTGTTGTCGGGTTATTGTCTTCCAAGTCTGACATTTGCAAAAATTGTGTTTGTGGCTCTCCTCCAAAAAGGGCGCGGGACTGTGCCTGTCGCCCCTTGGCCTGTCAAAGCCAATTAGCGCCACGGGTTAATATGAATTGACCTGGCTTGGGCTATTTTGCGGTGAGTTGAGTGAGGGGATTGTCGCGATTGGCCAAGGGGAAATCGACCCGCGCGCCGCCCTGCCGATGCGACTCAAACAGCGCCACGATCATCTCGGTCGCCGTGCGCGCGTCGTGGATGCTGGCCTCCGGATCGCGATCCTCCTCCACGGCGTCAATGAGGTCGCGGATGGCCAACACATTGCCGGCGTGCAGTCCACCGTCCTTGAGCGTCTCCGCTTGGCCAACGCCGTTCGAGCTGATGGGAATCCACTTTTTGCCGGTGCGCGCCGGTGTCCACGAGCCGTCCGGCAGGAAACTGGCGCTTGGCAGATAGCCTGTGGTCATCTTGATGACGCCCTCGCTGCCAAAAATCGACAGGCCAAAACGATTGGGATTACCGGCGGTGCGGCGGACGGATCGGAAGTGGGCCAAAACCTCGTTGGGCAGGGCGTAGGTTGCGCCGACGTTGTCGCCGGCAAGAGGGCCGATGCCTTCGTTGCCCGGCTTGACGTGCCTGGCCGTCACCGACTCGCCGCCCTGCCGGGCATAGCCCTGGCACCAAAGCGGATAACCAGCGA
>DQOE01000143.1 GCA_015658765.1 Verrucomicrobiota bacterium
AACTCAAGCTTGGCCGCTCCCGGGCATACGAAGTGATCGCGCCAAAACGGCAGGCCAGCAGCCCGTTGCGGTTTGCCATCGGGATCAAACAGATGGATCCGACACGGCAACGATTGGCCGTCTTCATTTTGAATCTCAAAGCTAAGCCAAGCGGCATGGGCATCGAGGGATACCACCACGTAGAGCAATCCAAGCACGTAGAATCGTCTCATTCTTTTCCAAGCCATTTTCCTGATGAGTGAGAGGAAAAACTGACAAGCGCGGTGCCGGCCGTTTTTGTTTAAAGTCTCGGCACGGCACCATCGCCAGTTGGCATGCCCTCAAGCAGCCAAGCCAGATTGAACTTGGCCACGGTGGAGCCGCCTTTCGGGCCGCCCTCGAAGTGGAGGTAAACCCATCCCTCGGTATCGGTGCCCGGACGACCGGAGGTCATCGAGGAGTATGCGCTTGGGCCGTCAAACACCAGGCGCTTCACCGGCCATGTTTTGCCGGCATCGAAGCTCGCCCACACGGTGATCTTTTCGCGCTTGGCATTCGGCGTGTCGAGGTTGCTGAAGACCAAAATGTCGCGCCCCTTGACAGCCAAGCGAGTCAGGCCACCCATGCAGCCGTACGAACGATGCTGATGCCCGTCCGGCAACGCCTCGATGATGTGCCAGTCGCCCCAAGTTTGGCCGCCGTCTTTGCTGTATGCGCCGCGGCGGCGGGTGTTGTTCTGACGCTTGTCCCAGTGGATGCGGGAGTTGTAGTAGATCGTGCCGTCGGAAAGCTCGGCGACGCAGGCCTCGCCGGTACCATTTTCCGGGAAAGGCTCACTTGTGCTCCATGTCTTTCCGCCGTCGTCACTGTAAATCGCGTTGGTGAAATGGTTCGGCCACTCCTCGCGGCGATTGCCCGCACCGTAGTGCCGCGACGGACGAACCAATCGGCCAGCGTACTTGCCGTGACGCAGCGTGATGCCGTGGTCGTTCATGTGCATCGACGGCATGCGGCCATTGCTGTCGGGATGAATCACCGCTTCTTCTCCCTGCCAAGTCTTGCCGCTGTCTTTACTGCGATAAACCGTCAAGGGTGCGGGTGGGTGGCCATCCTCAATAAACGCAAATATGTCGCCGCTGTTTTCATCAACGGTCACGCCGCCGCCCTGAAAACCGGGCTTGGCGATGGTGATCTCCGGCCCCCAGATATTGCCGCCGTCACCGCTGCGCCGGGCGACAACGCCGTCCGATCCCCAAGTGGCGACCAGCGTGCCATCCATCGCGACGACGATGTTGGGGAAACGTTGGTTTTTGAAAACCTGCTGAAGCTCGATCGAGGGCTCGCCGAGGAACGGCTTGAGCTTGGCTTCGCTGGAACTCCTGCCAAACGGCAACGAACTACAGCCGGAAATGCAAACGGCTGCCGCTACAATAATGGTATGACAAAATAAATTCCTCATGCAGAAGACGGAAGTCTCAACCGAAACAATTTTGAATGCGATAAAAAAGAGACACGGATTTCACAGGTTTGCACAGATTTATATTGTGCAAATCCGTGAAATCCGTGTTTTATTTTTTCCTGCGACTGGCCACTGATGACTTCTGATTCCTTGTTCGATAATCATGCCCCACTTGGCCAAGCGGCGGTCACTTGGCCTGTTCGGCGGCGATCCAGTTGTCGATGCGTTTGTCGAGGATGCTCAACGGCAAGGCACCGTTCCAAACGATCTCGTCGTGGAAGGAGCGGATGTCGAACTTGTCGCCGAGCTTGGCTGTGGCTCGGGCGCGGAGTTCCTTCAGTTTAAGTTCGCCGAGCTTGTAGGCCAGCGCTTGGCCGGGCCAGACGATGTAACGATCGACTTCGACGGTGATGTCGTGATCCGCTTTGCCGGCGTTTGCCTTGAAAAAATCGATCGCCCGCTGCCGCGACCAGCCCTTAGCGTGAATACCGGTATCAACGACCAAGCGGATGGCCCGCCACATTTCGTAGGTCAACTGGCCGAACTTGGAATACGGGTCGGTGTAAAAGCCCATCTCCTCGCCGAGGCTCTCGGAATACAAGCCCCAGCCCTCGACGTAGCCGGTGTAGCGGCCGTACTTGCGGAACTCCGGCAGGCCCACGATCTCGTCGGCGATGGCCAGTTGCAAATGATGCCCCGGCACAGCCTCGTGCAGCGCGAGCGCCTCCATCTCCCACTTGGGACGCGACTTCAGGTCGTAGGTGTTGGCAAAGAAAAAACCGGCGCGGCCGGCGTCGTTCGATCCGGGTTGATAATAGGCCGTGGTGACAGACTTCTCGATGTACGACGGAACAGGAATCACGCCGTAAGGCTGGCGTGGCAGTTTGCGAAACAGCTTGGTCAACTCGGGGTCGGCCCGCTTGCAGATGTCTCGATAACCGGCGAGCAGCTCGTCGGCTGTCTCGTAGTAAAACCGCGGATCAGTCCGGAGGAACTCGAAGAACGCGTGCAAGTCACCCTCGAAGCCAACCTGTTTGCGAACCACCTCCATCTCGCTTCGGATACGCTTCACTTCGCGCAGACCGATGTTGTGAATCTCATCCGGGCTGAGCGTCGTGGTGGTGTAATGTTTGATTTGGTAATCGTACCACGCCCGGCCGTCGGGCAACGCGCTGCGGCCAACGGTCGTGCGGCAATTCGGCACATACTCATCACGCAGGAACGCATGCAGCCGCTGGAACGCCGGACGAACCTCGTCGGCGTAAACCGCCTTGGCCGCCTCAGTCAGGCGTGCCTGCTCCGCCGCCGGAATGGTGTCCGGAAACTTTTTGAACTTGGAAAGCATCGGCGTGGTCATGGGGCCGATGTGCACCTGCCCGGACACTTGATCCGCCACCGTTCGCAATGGCACTTTCGGCGGCACGATTCCGCGCGTCAGCCCTTCCTGAAGCAGCGCGATGGTTTGATCGACCAGTGCCGGAATGCCGCCCAAGCGCGCCAGGATATCCTCGTAATCCTTTGTCCTGACACCCGGCATCATGGCGATCATCGACGGCACATCACGCGGCAGACCGTCCATCTGGTTGAGCACGAGGAACTCGGCCGGAAACTGCTGACTCTCGACCGCCATCTCGGCGTTGCGGCGAAACAGGCCATAATTCAACTGGTCGGCTTCACTGAGCTTGGCCCGATCAAACGAAAGTATGGCATTGAGCGTCAACCGGGCATCTTCCTTGCCCACGGCGAGGGCTTCCATGGACAAGTCGCTCCAGCGATCATTCTGCCCGGGGTACCCGCGCCATGTCGCCGATTCCGGCGAGGCGATCATCCGGTACTCCCAGTTCGCGTCAAAAAGCTTCCAGAGTCGCTCAGCGCTGTTCGCTTGGCCCTTGGCCGCGATGATGTCGGCGCACTGTTTGCGGTAGCGCTCGCTGTTATCGTCCGGATGGCCAAGCGGTATGGCGGTTGTCAGCAGAACGATGAGTGTGATGGCACGAATCATTGCGGCACGATTGTACCACTTGGCCAAGCGCGGGGGAAC
>DQOE01000205.1 GCA_015658765.1 Verrucomicrobiota bacterium
ATGAAAACAATTCTGTTTTTTTGTATATCGTCGGCCCTGCTCACCGCTTCCGCATTCTTGACCGGTTGCTCTGCAGGAGATGAGTCGGGAACGCCTCAAACGCAAACATCAGATAAATCGTCTGTTGAACCGGCAGCGGCTTTGGCCGTGGCCCACTGGGTGAAAGGCGAGTCGGTCGATGTCTCGAGCGGCGTGCATGTGGTCGAGTTTTGGGCAACGTGGTGTCCGCCCTGCCGCACCAGCATTCCGCACCTGACGGTGCTTCAGGAAAAGTACGCGGATCGCGGCGTCAACATCATCGGCGTCAGCAACGAGGAACTCGCCACCGTCGAGTCGTTCGTGAAAAAAATGGGTGACAAGATGGCGTACACGGTGGCGATTGACGCGGGTGCCACCTCCAAGGGCTACATGGGGAAGTACGGCGTGGGCGGAATCCCGCACGCCTTCGTGGTGAAGGATGGCGAAGTCGTCTGGCACGGGCACCCGATGGAGAAACTTGATGACGCGATCGAAGACGCGCTGAAATAATGGGGAGCCATACCACGCCACTGCTCATTGCGCTTGGCCGGGCCCATTTACCCGGCGGCAATCTTGGCCAAGCGATCGCGGGCCTTCTGTCCCGCCGTTGTTTCGCTGCATTCGCTGGCCACGCGCTGCAGCAGCGCGAGTGCCCTGTCCGAGTCGTCGAGTTTCCCCGAGTAAAGATTGCACAGATGGATGGCGGCCCAGCCCCAGCGTGACTTGGGGATGTCCATTTCCAGCATCTCCTCGTACTCCAGCGCCGCAGCGCGAAAGCTGCCCAGATCCTTCTCGTAAATCTCGGCGATGCGCTTGTAGGCGTGGTATTCGCCCGGGTAAATCTTGATGTACTCGCGAAAGGAATCGATGGCATCAACATACGCCCCATCCGCCCAGATGGCCTCGGCGTCCTCGTACATGTCGGCCTTTTGCGACTTATTGCTTTTGGTTAAATAATTTCCGCCCACTCGTTCGCCGGTCAGGTGGCTAACATCGCGCGCCACGAGCAGCGCGAACACCAACAGGGCGCCGAGCATGCCGGAGAAATAAACCATCATGCCACCCTTTTTCTCCGGCGGCTCCGTCTGTCCAGCGATCTCGACTTGGTTCGTTTTCCCGCCCCTTGGCGAAGGCTGAGTCTTGGCGGGACGTGTCTTCTCCACCTTGGCCGGTGGCGCGTTGGTTGGCGTAAGGTTGACCTCGCCGGAAGGCTCGCCGCCAACAGCACCCGGCAATCCTTCCCCCTCGTCCAACTCAACGCTATACCGATCCAGCTGCATGTTCTCATACGCATCCCGAAAGCCGCCCCAGCACCAGATGGCGACGTACAGGCAGAGTGGATAAAGAATGAGGCGCGAGATCAGTTTCACGGGAGCACATTCGTAACAGCCCCGGCCTCCAAATGAAATGCAAAACAACTTGCAACTGGCGCTGGATTTCCGTCTCATCCGGCGCATGACACTCCGCACGTTTTTCCTGACGACGACTTTCTCCGCGCTTGGCCTGACCATTGCGCTTGGCCAAGCGACCGCTGCACCGGCCAGAGCCCTGGTCTGTTTTGGCAGCTACTCGACCCCCGACAAGGAGAGCGTTCACCTGTTTCAACTCAACCTGAAGGACGGCAGCCTGAAAAAACTCAGCGCCGTGGACGGCCTGAAAAACCCGTCGTTCCTCAAAATTCACCCGAACGGCAAGTTCCTTTACACGGTCAACGAAGTCGCCACGTTCGACGGCAAACGGAGCGGCGGCGTGACGGCGTTCGCGCTGGACGTGCAGGCCGGCAAGCTGACCCAACTCAACCAGCAGCCCTCCGGCGACACCGGCCCGTGCCATCTCACCGTCGATGCCACCGGCAAATTCGTGCTCGTGGCCCACTATGGCGGAGGCAGCACCTCGGTGTTGCCGATCAAAAAAGATGGCTCCGTTGGCGCGGTGGTTTCGCAGATCAAACACAAGGGCTCAAGCGTGCATTCACGTCAAAAGGCCCCGCACGCCCACTCGATCCATGTCGGCCCGAACAACAAGTTTGCCTTTGCACCCGACCTCGGTATCGACAAGGTGCTTGTATTCAGCTTCGACGAAAAAACCGGTGCAATCGCCGAGACCAAGTTTGACGGCGCCAAGCTGGAACCCGGCTCCGGCCCGCGCCATTTTGGCTTTCACCCGGACGGAAAGTTCGCCTACGTCATCAACGAGATTAAGCAGACGGTGACCGCCTTTCGCTACCGGGCCAAGCGCGGCCGACTCAAGACACTGCAAACCGTCTCCACCGTGCCCCACTCGGTCGAGGGAAACAGCACCGCCGAGGTCCTCGTTCACCCAAGCGGCAAGTTTCTCTACGGCTCGAACCGCGGCCACAACAGCATCGCCATGTTCCGGATCAACGAGAAGAACGGCAAGCTGACCGCGCTTGGCCACGAGTCCACCCGGGGCTCCACCCCGCGCAACTTTGGCATCGATCCCACCGGCCATTTCCTGCTCGCTGCCAACCAGCAAACCGACAATGTGGCCGTATTCCGCATCGATCAGGATAACGGCAAACTCAAGTTCACCGGCAACGAGATCAAGCTCAGCAAGCCGGTCTGCGTGCGGATGATTTTGCAGGACTAACGTCGCCAAGCCCTCTCCGTTATGGCCGACGACCGTCCGAACATCATCCTCATCATCACGGACCAGCAGCGTTTGGACACCATCAACGCGCTGGGCTTTGACTACGTTGACACCCCGAACCTCGACCGTCTCGTTCAAGAGGGGGTGACATTTCGGAACTGCCATGTCACCGCGCCGTCGTGCGCCAGCGCACGGGCGAGCCTCTTTACCGGCTATTATCCGCACACCACCGGTATCCTGAAAAACGCCGACACATGGCAACACAGCTGGGTCGAGTTGCTCAACCGGGGCGGCTACCACTGCGTCAACGTCGGCAAAATGCACACGTTCCCCTACGACGCCAAGTGCGGCTTCCACCAACGCTATGTCGTCGAAAACAAGGATCGCTACCTTGAGGGACGCTACTTTTACGACGAGTGGGACAAGGCGCTCCGGGCGCGCGGCCTGGTCAAGCAGCAGCGCGAGCTTTACCGCAAACGCGCCGACTATGACCAGTGCCTCGGCGCGTTCACCTGGGATCTCCCCGAGGAAACGCACTCCGACAACTTCGTCGGCGACCTGGCCAAGTGGTGGTTGCAAAACCATCCAGCCCGCCAGCCGCTCTTTCTGCAGGTTGGCTTTCCCGGCCCGCATCCGCCGTACGACCCGACGCCGCGACACCTGAAGCCGTACCTCAACCGCGACCTGCCCTTGGCCAAGCTTTCACAGGACGACCTCGACAATCAGCCCGAGGCGTTCAAGGGCATGCGAGTTCACAACACCGAGGTCGACCACGACTCGGTGGTGCACCAACTCAACCCCACCGAGGAACAGCGACTTCGCCAACGCCGACACTACATGGCCAATGTCACGCTGATCGACGAGAAGATCGGCGAACTGCTCGACACCCTCGAGGAGACCGGTTACCTCGACAACTCGATTGTCGTGTTCACGTCAGACCACGGCGACTGCCTGACCGACCACGGACACAGCCAGAAATGGACGATGTACGAGCAGGTTGTCCGGGTGCCGGTGATCATTCGGGCGCCCAAGCGCTTTGCCGGCGGGCGCGTGCTCGATGGCCTGTTGCAGTCGCTTGATCTCGCGCCGCTGATTCTCGACTGGGCCGGTGTGCCCGTGCCCGATACCCTCGAGGGCATCTCTCCCGCTGCGGCGCTGGACGACGGTGAATGGACTGGGCGCGAGTTTGTATTTGCCGAGCAACAGCGTGACGGCAACTTCACCACCAGCGACTTCATGACGATGATACGTAGTCGCGACTGGAAACTGGTTCATTTTCTCGGCGAGTCGTACGGACAATTGTTCGACCTGAACAACGACCCGGGGGAAGTGACCGACCTTTGGAACAACCCCGCGCATCAGGCGCAGAAAGATCAGTTGCTTCACACGATGCTCGAGTGGCACATCGCGAGTCAGGTCAAAACCGCAAACTGGACCAAGGCATGGCGCTAAGCCCAACAGACGGAATTCGATCCGCACCCACCACCAAGATGGGCATCCTCCGGAACATCGGCCCGGGGATGATCCTCGCCGGCTCAATCGTGGGTTCCGGCGAACTCATCGCCACCACCCGCACTGGTGCTGAAGCCGGCTTCGATTTTCTTTGGCTGATCATCTTTGGATGCATCATCAAGGTGTTCACCCAGATCGAGCTTGCCCGCCACACCATCTCCTCCGGCAAAACCTCACTCGCCGCCCTCAACGAGGTTCCCGGCCCGCGCGTCCTCAACGGCAATTGGATCATCTGGTATTGGTTCCTGCTGTTCATCGCCATCGTCGCCCAACAGGGCGGCATTGTTGGTGGTGTTGGCCAAGCGATGTCCATCAGCCTCCCTCTGACCGAGGAGGGCCGGAAATACAACGAGTACGTCCAAACCAAGGTCCAGTTGGAGGTCGCCCAGGCCGAGTTGAAAAACCAAGCGGACACCGACACCGAGCGCTTGGCCAAGCTCAACGACCAAATCGTCGATCTCACGGCCAAGTTTGAAACCATCAAGCAGACCCCTGTTGCCTACGACGACAAATACTGGGCCGGCATCCTCACACTGATCGCCATCGTTCTTTTGGTCTGGGGCAACTTCAATTTCATCGAGCGATTCTGCATTTTCATGGTGGTGACCTTCACGCTGGTGACCATCGTAAACCTGTTTGCGCTGCAAACCCACGACGCTTGGGCGGTGTCCGTTAGCGACATCGTCCGGGGATTGAGCTTCCGCATCCCCGAACCAACGGAGGAGCTGCAACCCCTCACGACCGCGCTGGCCACGTTCGGCATCATCGGTGTTGGCGGCGCGGAACTGATCGCCTACCCCTATTGGTGCCTGGAAAAAGGCTACGGAAAGTGGATCGGCCCGAGGGACGACTCCGACTCCTGGCTTGACCGGGCCAGGGGCTGGCTGCGGGTGATGCAGTGGGATGCCTGGGGCGCCATGATCGTGTACACCTTTTGCACCATCGCCTTTTATTTGCTAGGGGCAGCCATCCTCGGGCGTTCCGGGTTGCTGCCGGAAAAATCCGAGCTCATCCAGACCCTCTCGGCGATGTATGCCCCGGTGTTCGGCGCAGCGGCTCAGGGCGTCTTCTTGTTCGGCGCATTTGCCGTCCTGTTCTCCACATTTTATGTGGCGCTCGCCGCGCAGTCGCGCCTGGCCGCCGACGCAGTCAACGTGCTCGGCTTTGCCAAACTGAACGAGGCTCAAAAGAAAAAAGTCGTGAAAGGCCTCGGCGTGGCCCTGCCGGCGATTGCTGTCACCATTTACGCATTGTTTCCCGCGCCTATTTGGCTGATCCTTACGGCAGGCACCATGCAGGCCATCCTCCTGCCTATGCTCGGGTTTTCGGTCCTTTATTTCCGCTACAAAAAAAGCGACCCACGACTCCGTGCCGGCAAGGTATGGGACGTAATGCTTTGGTTCTCCTTCCTCTCCTTCCTCGTGATCGGTGTGCATCTGGCCTACACAAAACTCTTCACATGACACACCGCTGCCCAACACGCCGGCAATAGTTAAAACAGCTTGAAAAGCGCCCCCAGACGAGGAG
>DQOE01000392.1 GCA_015658765.1 Verrucomicrobiota bacterium
GACACCTGTCCGGCCACGGAAACCCGATCGCCGATGCGGTTGACGATCTCGCCCGGCTTGAGCGCCCCGGCTTTCTCACGGGCATCGGCCTCCTGCAAATACTCCGCAAATGCGATCTCGGCCTCCATCTGGGTGGGTGAGTTTAACTCAAGGTCGGGATACAGCCCCGCGAGGCCCGGCTCGATGAAGCCGGCCAGCAACTCGTCGAGCAGCCGGCGGTTCAACCGCACGCGCGCCTGTCTCCAGCGAATGTAGCGGCCATTCTCCTCAACGCGCCTCGGCTCCGCTTGGCCAAGCGCGGCAACTTGCTCGCGCAAGGCTAGCGTCGTGCCGGAAAACTCGATGCCCGCGAACGCCGCGTCATCCCAGATCGGCTCGCCGTCGATGATCGCATTAAAGTCGTCAGTCAAAGCCTCGCGGAGGGCGGCATCGCCGGGCGGCTTGATGCAGACTCCCCTGCCCTCGTCGGAAAGTTTGCCGAGAAGGAAGCGGGCCAACTCGTCATCCTGAACCGCGATGCGCTTGGCCAAGGCGCTGGGTTTCAGGATTTGGCCCGGCGCAAAGTACGAGCCGCTCGTGCGCCGGTCGATCTCCCAATCCGAGCCCATGCCAATCATCCACTTGTCGATCGAGGTAGCCAAGCCGGAGAGCAGATTGGTGCCGAGCAGCTTGTTTTTCGCGCCGGAAGCAAACGGGATGTAGCTTGGGTCTTCCGGCTTCCAGTCGATCTGTTCGCTGCGTTGGTAGTGGGCGCGGACGGTGTCGAGGTACGTGCTGTCTGCGAGGGCGTTTTGCGTGATGAGCGCCACGTCGCGCCGGTCAAAGTCCGGGTCGCGCCGCTTGGCCGGGTCGGTGAAGCTCTCGGCAAAAATCATGTACGTCGGGTTGAAGCGGCCGGGGTCGGTGCCGCCGAAGAGGATGGCGTTCTCCGACATCTCCGGATAGATCGGCTGGCCGTCCGACTCGGTGAACGGCGGCGTGAACATGTCGTGCCCGTACCAGAAACCGAACAGGTGTCCGCGCTGCTCGTTCTTCCCCCAATGCTCCAAAATCGACCACGCCGGCAGCAGCGCCAGCACGATCAGGACAATCATCGGCGACAACGATTGGCCCCGGCCATCGCCGCGCTCATCGCGGTGCACCAAAAACAACGCCGCCAGAAACACCACGAGGCAGAACGCAAACGCGCGTGTCCAGTGATTGAGAAAAAACTGCGTCTCCGCCAACTCGGTGGACCAGGCAACCATCGCCAGCGCGGCGGCCACGACCAGCCCGAAGCCAAGCGCGAGCCGAGTCTGAAAATAACGCCGTGCAACCAGCGCGCAAAACAGCGTCGACCCAAACCCGATCCACATCGCCAGCACCACGTGCGACGCCGCGAAGAACACCCGCGTCATGTCGCGCCCGTGCTTGTCCGGTGTCGGGTTGAGCAGGATCATCAGCAACCCGGCCAGGCAAATGTAAATGGCGAACGAGCCGATCATCCAGCCGCGCTCGCGGTTTTTCATCTTGAAGAGCAGCGCGAACGGCAGAATCGCCAGCAGCAGAAACACGCCGAACTCGTCCGCCGCACCCTCGATGTACATTCGCACCTGCCCGAGGAACTGGAAAAAATCAGTCGTCGGGTTTGTCTGCTGATACTGGCCCCGGGTGAAGGCGTGCATGAAGCCCAGCCACGTCCTCGGGTAACCCCAGTTGAGCGGCGGGTTGGTCATCGAGGCCAGCGGCAGGAACAGGTAAAACGCCGCTCCCCCCGCGTAAGCCAAGCTGCTCCAGATAATTTTCAGACTTTCGCGAAGTTCGCGCGCCGGGTTGAAACCGCCGCGCCCGCTGTCCTGCGCCAGCGTCACAAGCCACAGCGACCCGGCCACGCCGATGAAGCTCACACCGAGCATGTGGAAAATCACCTGCATCGGCGCATTACCGCTGAACAACTCGGTCGAGCCGGTCGCCATCGCCACCAGCACTGCAAGATAAACCAGCGCGTTGACGGTGAAAAAATTCCGGCCCAGCCGCGGATGCGCGAACAGGATCACCGTCTCGATGCCCATCGCCGCGACGATGAGCGTCTGGTGGTTGCAAAGGCAGATGCCAAACCAGAAGAACGTCCAGTAAAGATAACGCATTCGCGCCGTGTCCTGCGTCCATCGGTACAGGCAGCACAACACGCCCATAAGCGAGAGCACACTCAGCGTGTACACCTCCACAATCACCGCCTGGCTCCACATGAACCCGCTGAAGCCAAGCATCAGCCCCGCCACGCAACCGCCCACCAGCGTGACGCGCCTGGCCAAGCGTTCGTCGATCCCGTTAAACCAATCGATGCTCTCAATGATCCGCGCCGAGACACGGCAAGTCAGCAACGCCAGCAGGCCGCTCGACAAAGCAGCCGCAAATGCTGACGAGAGAGCCACCCGAAACGCGATGTTCGAGATCGGCACCAGCTTCGTGAACAGCCACGTGTACAACGTCCATACCGGGTAACCGGGCGGATGCGGCACACCGGCGTACATCGAGCCGACCGCCAACTCGCCGCAGTCCTCCAGCGTCAGGTCCGGCGAGATTGTCAGACAATAACCCAGCAGCGTCACCAGCGTAGTGATGCCGAACGCCAGCCAATCCACCGGCCGGAAAAACGACTCCCCGGCGGCGAGTGCCCTGTCCGGTTTCAGCCAGCCAGGCATCGGGTCGGACGAAACCGGCCCCGTGGCAACCGGCTTGGGACGGCTTGGCCGCTTCACTCGTTCTTTCTTGTTTTGTCCCATCAGGAATGCGCCGCAGCGCGAAGGCGGCCAAGCTAACACTCGACCGTGGCGAAAATCCATCCCCGAATCCGGTGGCACACCATTGCCTGTTGCCACCCGGGCCGGTTTCGCGGCAGAGTCGCCGCCGATGGTGCTGCCACACAAGATTGCCACCCTGCTCTACTGCTTCGACGCCGACGACCGGCTGCTGCTGCTCGAGCGCACGCAGGAACCCAACCTCGGCAAATGGAGCCCGCCCGGCGGCAAGGTGCACGCCGATCGCGGCGAGTCGCCCTACGCCTGCGCCTGCCGCGAGGCCAACGAGGAAATGAAACTCACCCTTCGCCCAAGCGACCTCCACCTCACCGGTCTCGTCAGTGAGGACGGCTACGAAGGCAGCACCCACTGGTACATTTTCCTATTCGAGGTTCTGCCGCGCTTGGCCAAGCTGCCGCCGCCCTGCCCCGAGGGTCGGTTCGGTTTTTTTGACAACACCGAAATGGCTGGACTCGACGTGCCTCGCACCGACCGCGAGAAACTTTGGCCGCTGTTCCAGCAGCATCGCGGCGGCTTTTTCTCCGGCCACTGCCACTGCCTCGAGGGCGACGACTTCGAGTGGACGACAGAGGAATCGAACCATGACTGACGAGCCGATGATCGACCTCAGCAGCGACGACTACTTCATGGGCGAAGCCCTGCGCCAGGCCATGAAGGCGTGGGAAGCCGGGGAGGTGCCGATCGGCGCGGTGATCGTGCACGAAGGCCGCGTCATCGCCCGCGCGTTCAACCAGGTGGAACTGCTCAAGGACGCCACAGCGCACGCCGAGATGCTCGCCCTCACCGCCGCCGAGGAGGCGATCGGCAACTGGCGGCTCACCGGCTGCACGCTATACGCCACCAAGGAGCCGTGCCCGATGTGCGCCGGTGCGGTCGTCCATTGCCGGCTCGACCGCGTGGTGTTCGGCGCGCCCGACCCCAAGGGCGGAGCCGCCGGTGGCGCGATGAACCTCCTGCAGCACGAGGGGCTCAACCACCACTGCACCATCACCGCCGGCGTCGGCGAACAACAATGCGCCACCGTCCTGCGGGAATTCTTCGCCGAACAACGCGCCAAAAAAGCAGCCGAGAAAAACTGACCACTTGGCCAAGCTGAAGGTTGCAGCGGTATCGCAGCAGCCAGGGACGAGGTTGGATTAACGGTCGGCTGGCTTAAACCCAGACATCATTCCCTGCTGTCAATTGTCCACCCGCATCCCCCGTGTTGACCACACCCTTGGGCTCCACAAGCATCAGTCTGCACTCATCCCGGGCAACCGGCCTGTGCTCGACGCCCTTTGGAACGACAAACATTTCCCCGGATTCCAGCCTGACTTTCCCATCCCTGAATTCGATGTCCAGGATGCCGCTGACGACAATGAATGCTTCATCTGTGTCATCGTGGGAATGCCACACGAACTCCCCCTGAGCTTTCACCAGCTTGAACTGGTAATCGTTCATCTCGGCAATGACACGGGGCGACCAGTGTTCACTGAAACCGGAAAACTTCTCTTCAAGATTCAAGGCCTCGTGGTTCATGGACGCTTGCTCTGGGTTTGTGAAGGCAAGTCACTCCACCAACTGCCATTGGAAAATCGAACAGTTTCCTCCTCGGCTGTATCGTCCACGTAAACCTGCGGAGACTCTTCGATCATTACGGTGTCCGGCAGGTTCCACTCCTTCAAGTCGGAACTGTAAAGCACGTCGTAATCCTGTCCGACAGCGCCATCGATCAGCAGTTGTTGATACCCGCCGTAGGCCAGTTTCAGCACAAGCGCCAATGCTTGATGTTTGCGGATGATCTCAGCAATGTCATGGTGTTTCCAGTCGACTTCCGAATCCAGCGGTGTCTGGCCGTTGTTGTGTTTCGCGTTCACATCCGCGCCCTTGTCGATCAGGAGTTGAACAACCTGTTTTCGGCCCCAGGATGCCGTCATGTACAACGGTGTCCGGCCCTGCCCGTCCTTCGCATCCACAGCTACGCCGTTGTTCAATAGCGTCCGGACACGAGCCAGATTACCTTTCTCGGCAGCAGTGTGGATTGGCGCGCCAATGGCAGTCGAGGCCAGCATCGAGACGATCGTTTTTGTCAGTAGTGTGCGTACGCGTTTCATAAGCCTATGGTCAGTCAAACGTAACAGGCCACCGAAAGCGTCGCAATGCTTACAACAACGTGGCAGCGAGGTCAGAGAGGTATCGGATGTTTCATTTCCCTTCGATTTTCACTCCGCACCAGTCTTGCCGCCGAGTTTGCGGAGGAAGTCGGTGGTCTCGGGGTTTGCAGCCGCATCAACCGGTGTTTCGCCATCAGCTCCCTTCGCATTCACATCAGCTCCCTTGGCGACCAGGAGTTCGATAATTTTGTTGTGTCCCTCAGAAGCGGCTTCGTGCAGGGGAGTCCATCCATCCTTGTCTTTTGAGTTTACATCCGTGCCAGCGGCCAAGTGCTGTTTGACAACTTCAATATTACCGTCTTCGACTGCATCGTAGATTGAAATATCTGGAACCGGCGGCCCACACCCCACCAACAGCACGGCTGCGATTGTGAGTAGGAGGTGTTTCATTTCCCTTCAGCTTTCAATTCTTCACCCGTCTTGCCGCCGTGTTTGCGCAGGAGGTCGGCAAGTCCAGTGTGATCTTTCAGGTAGGCTAGATCCAGCACGGTATAGCCGCCACCCTTCATTCTGCCATTCACATTCGCACCCCTTGTGATGAGCAACTCAGCAACCTGCGTGTGACCTTGATCAACCGCCGCATGCAAAGGGATCCAGCCACGCACATCTCTCGCATTGACATCCGCACGATGGGCAACAAGTAGTTCAACAACCTCGGTGTGCCCTCGATAAGCCGCCGCATGCAAAGGAGTATTTGCCGACCTGGTCTTCGAGTTTGCATCCACACCAGCATCCAGGTGTCGCCTCAACTCAATGATGCTTCCGTCAAAAGCGGCCTTGTGAATCAACATCGCGGTTGATGTCCCACACCCCGGCAACAGCACTGCTGCGACGATTGAAACGAGTAGTGACTTCATAACGGGGGATTGTCATACCGGCTGGGGCGGTTTTCAAGTGATTATTGCCGTGCTGCAAAGTCCCTTGTCACTCGAAGCGAAGCCGGCTGAGGGGATCGATCGGTCTTGGGGAGTTTCTAATCCCTGAGCGCTCCGTACACCGCCTCGCGGAACCGTACCAGCGACTCGTAGTTGAACGGATGGCGGCGCGTCATGAAAACGCTGTACAGTCTGTTCTCCGGGTCGATCCAGAAATGGGTGGTGTGGTAACCGCCCCAGCCGTAGA
>DQOE01000008.1 GCA_015658765.1 Verrucomicrobiota bacterium
GCGCGGGCGGCGTCCACCAGCTCGGTGCGGCCGCCGTAGCTAAGGGCGAGGTTCAGCGTGGTGCCGGTGTTTGCATCGAGCGACGCGATGGTGGCGTCGAGCTGCTCGCGGACGAATCCCGGCAGGCGATCCAACTGGCCGATCGCCCGCAGCCGGACGTTGTTTTGATCCATCTCCGCCTGCTCGGTTTTTAGGTAGCGAGCGAGGAACTTCATCAGCGTGTCGACCTCCGCCTTGGGGCGGTTCCAGTTCTCGATGGAGAAGGCGTAAAGCGTGAGGTGCCGGATGCCGAGCGAGGAGGCACAGCGCAACACAGCGCGCACCGACTCGGCACCACGCCGGTGGCCCTCGACGCGGGGCAGTCCGCGCTCCCTGGCCCAGCGGCCGTTGCCGTCCATGATGATGGCGACGTGCGCCGGGAGGGCGGTTCGGGCTTTCTCGCTGAGTTGTGTCGATGCGCGGCTCATGCGCCTGGCCAAGCGGCCGGGTTTACAGGGTGATGGTCTGTGAGCGGGCAGGGCCGACAGAGGCGTAGCTGAGCTTGGTGCCGGTCAGCTTGGCCAAGGCCTGCGCGTAACGCCGGGCGTTGAGCGGCAGGGTTTTCCACGTGCGAATCCTGTCGGTTGGTTTTTGCCAGCCGGGAAACGTCTCGTAGATTGCCCGGCACTTGGCCAACCGGCCAAGGTCGCTGGGTTGATAGTCGATTCGTTTGCCGCCAAGCCGGTAGCCGACGCAGACCTTGATCGACTCAAGCGTGTCCAGACCGTCCAGGTTCGTGACTGCGAGGTCGGTGATGCCGTTGAGCATGGCCGCCTGCCGGACGGTGACGGCGTCGAACCAGCCGCAGCGGCGCTCGCGGCCGGTGGTCGCGCCGTATTCGCGGCCCATGCCGTGCAACAGGTCGCCGACGACCTGGGCCTCGGACGGCATCGGGCCTTCGCCGACGCGGGTGGTGTACGCCTTGGCCACGCCAATCACGCGGTCGATGCGGTTCGGCGCGATACCGGAGCCGGTGCACATGCCGCCGGCGGTGGTGTTCGACGAGGTGACGTACGGGTAGGTGCCGTGGTCGATGTCGAGAAACGTGCCCTGCGCGCCTTCGAAGAGGATGCGTTTTTTTGCCGCCGTTGCGTTGTGCAACATCTGCACGGTGTTGGCCACGTACGGCTTGAGGCGGCGCGTGGCCTTGAGGACGCTTTCCATCGTGCGCTTGACGGGGAGCGGTTTTGCGCCGAGCGATTTGAGCAGGGCATTGTTCCGCCTGATGGCTTCCTGCAACTGTTCAGCGAACCGTTTCGCGTTGAGGATGCTGCCCATCCGCAGGCCGGTGCGATCGACCTTGTCGCCGTAAGCCGGGCCGATGCCGCGCAGGGTGGTGCCAATTTTGCCCTCGCCCTTGAGGGCTTCGCGGGCGGCGTCGAGCGCCTTGTGGTACGGGAACACCATGTGGGCGGCGTCGCTGACGTGCAGGCGGCCGTCGGGATCGATGCCGGTTTTTTTCAGGCCATCGATTTCCTCGAGCAAGCCGATGGGGTCTATGACGACGCCGTTGCCGATGACGCAGGTGGTGCGCCTGCGAAGGATGCCGGAGGGGATGAGGTGCAGGATGTATTTGGTCCGGCCGACGATGACCGTGTGGCCGGCGTTGGCGCCGCCCTGGGCGCGCACGACGATGTCGGCCTGCTCGGTCAGGAAATCGATGATCTTGCCCTTACCCTCGTCGCCCCACTGGGCGCCCACTAGAATGGTGTTCGACATTTGTCTTTTGGCTGTTGAAACGAAAACCCCGAAGCCAAGCCCGGGGTCGTCCCTCATTAGCGCAGGGACGCTAGGGAAACCGTTGGCCGGTGTCAACGCTTGGCCAAGGGTGCCGCCCCTTCGGGGCTTGTTATTTTTGTGGCGTCGAACCCGGGGCTGACGCCCCGGGCTATTTCATGCCGCCCCTTCGGGGCTTGCAGCTTGGCAAAGGTGGGGACGGCTGTCCCTGCCGTCCGTCGTGGAGCTAACAGGATGCGGCGCGCTGGGACAGCACGCCCTACCTTTCGCGGCTTGGCCAAGCGCTTGGCCTTATTTCATGTGCTGCTCGAGGAAGGCGTCGACCTCGCGGTAAAACTCGAAGATGTTGTCCTCGTTGCGGTAGCCGTGGCCCTCGTTGGCCTTGATGATGAGCTTGTTGGGGATGTTGTTCCGGTCCAGCGCGCGCTTGAGGATGCGGCCGTGCTTGGGCGGCACCCGCCAGTCTTTCATGCCGTAGGCCATCAGGACCGGGGCTCTCACCTTGTCGATATTGTTCTGGATGGAGCGGCTCTTGATCCAGTCCCTGTCCTTCTTCCGGTCGGCGATCATCACGGCGTCGATGGCGTCGTTGATCTTCTTCGGGAGCGGGTATTCCTTGAGGATCAGGTCGATGTCGGTGACGCCGACGTAGTTGATGCCGCACCGATACAGTTCCGGCGTGAAGCACAGGCCGGCCATCGTCGCGTAGCCGCCGTAGCTGGCGCCGTAGATGCCGACGCGCCCGGCATCGACAATGCCCTCGGCGATGAGGTGTTTCACGCCGTCGGTGATGTCGTCCTGCATCTTGCCGCCCCACTCGCGGTAACCGGCGGTGCGCAGCCGGGTGCCGTAGCCGGTCGAGCCGCGGAAGTTCGGCTGGAACACGGCGTAGCCGCGGTTGGCCAGAAACTGCACCTCCTTGTTCCAGCCCCAGTAGTCGCGGGCGGACGGCCCGCCGTGCGGATGGACGATCAGCGGGAGGTTTTTGCCATCACTGCCATTGGGGATGGTCAGGAACCCGTGGATGACCAGCCCGTCGCGGGCGGTGTACTGGATGGGCTTCATCGGGGACATTTTCACGGGATCAATCCACTCGGCGAGATCGAGCAGTTTTTCCATCTTGGGCTTCTTTTTGTCGCTGATGTCCAGCAGGTAGTAGGAGCCGATGGTCTTCTCGCTGTGCGAATGGAAGAGGATGCGGTCCTCCTTTTTCGACCAGTTCTTGATGTCGTTGGCCATGCCGGGCAGCGCGTTGTCGATCATCGCCTGGTAGTTTTTGTAATCCTCGTCGAACCAGTAGACCTGCGGCCGCTCGGCCTCGTAGCGCACCCCGAGCACCTTGCCGGTCTTGTCGGACACGATCGGCGGCCCCGCCGGCACGTCGTACGTCGGGTGGGCGAAGATCATCCGGCCCAGTTTCCTGGCCTTGAGGTCGTATTGAAACAGCGCTCTCTTGTCGCCATTGAGCGCGGCGACGTAGAGGATGTCGGGGTTCGTGCCGAAACCAAGCGGCTCCATGGCGGTGCGAAAATCGGCGGAGTAAATTTCCTCCCAGTCCGACTCGGAGTTTCTGCGGTGAAGGATCGTCCGTATGAGGCCATGCTGGGCAACCCCGATGCGAATGACCTTTTCGCGGTCGGCGACAAACTGAAGAATGTCACCCCGATTGAAGACAACCCGTTTTTCCTTCGCGGTGAAGGTGTTCAGTCGGACGATGTTTCCGTAGAAGGCCCGCTCCTCGCGGAACCTCCCGCCGCCTTTGCGAACCGAGACCAAAATGTCGCCGCCTTCATCCCTCAACGGGTCGAACAACTCGACGGCCTTGAACACGCGACTGCCAAATTCCCGGTACGTCTTGAAGGACGGATTGAGCACCTTGTGCCGGGAGCCA
>DQOE01000226.1 GCA_015658765.1 Verrucomicrobiota bacterium
CCCCAGTGGTCTCGCCCGGGCAGTTTGTAGGACTTGGGCAGCAGCGAGATCTTCGGCGTGCGCCCGAACTCGCCGGCCATCACGATGAGCGTCTCATCGAGGAGCCCCCGCGACTGCAAGTCATCCAGCAGCGCCGACACCGCCCGGTCGGTAGGTGGGAAGAGATAATTTTTGAGGCTGGGAAAGGCATTGCCGTGGGTGTCCCAGGCCTCGTTGTTGCCGAGGTTCACCTGCACGAGGCTCACCCCGGCTTCCACCAGTTGCGCGGCCATCAGCAGGCTCCAGCCAAAGGCATTTTTCCCGTATCTTTCCTGAAGTTTGTCCTCGACGTTGAGCACGTCGAACGCCTTTTGCGTCTTTTCATCCGAGAGCAGTGACACGGCCATCTGCCGGTAACGGTCAAACTGCTCCACCTCGGCCGCCGTCTCCAGAAAGGCCCGCTGCCGGTTGAGTTGCCGGAACAGCTCCAGCCGGCTGGCAAACCGCCCCTTGCCCAGTCCCTGCGGCAGGGTGAGATTGGGCGCCTGGAATTTCAGATTGGCATCCTCCAGTTTGCCCTTCGCATGATGAAACAGGTAGTCGGGATACGCGCCGTAATGCTCGGAGTGAAACGGCGAGGCTTCGAGGAACCATGGGTCGCGTTGTTCGCCCATCTGCCCCCCGAACTGCCCGGGGATGGTTCGCCCAGTGCGGTGCACGATTCGATCCGGCAACACGATGGCCGGCGGCAGGTTGTTGCGCGGCCGCAGCCGGTCATTGGCGATGGCTGCGATGGAGGGCCAGTCGGTTGGCTTCGGCTTGCTGCCGTCGAACCCGGTCGGCAGCGGCGTGCGCCCGGTGAGCATCACGTGGTGCCCCTCTGAGTGCTCGATGTAGGGATGAGTCAATGACCGGCAGAGCGCCCACTTTTCACTGCGCTGGGCCAGCATTGGCAGGTGCTCGCAAATATGAATGCCGGGTGTTTTTGTGGGGATGGGGTTGAACTCCCCACGCACCTCCTTGGGGGCGTTTGGCTTCATGTCGAAGCTGTCGTGCTGCCCCAGCCCACCGGAGAGGAAAATGTAGATGACCGACTTGGCGCGCCCGGACTTGGGCGTGTCTGCCATTGCCCGCAGCGGGGTGAGATGATTCCCCCCAAGTCCAAGCAGCCCGATCGACCCGGCCTGGATCGCGACTCGCCGCGACATGCCTGGGTGTTCGGGAAATGAAGCTGCCTGCATAAGCCTTATGGTTTTGTGATCCGGAGTAAACAGGTCACGGTGCCGGCCGCACCTGTCAATATGATGTCGCGGCGAATTAGAATCGACACAACCTGATCATGCAAACTTTAACAGCTGTATCTGTCCGCTTTACTTTCGCCTCTTCGCCACTCAATTTCTGCCAAGCGCCATGTCATTATCGCGGTTCACACTGCCGGTTTTATTAGCTGCAGCCAGTGCTCATGCGGCATCCCGGCAAGTCTCGTTTCAACACGAGGTGCTGCCGGTGCTGACGCGTCAAGGCTGCAATGCCGGCACCTGCCACGGTTCGCCCAGCGGCAAGGGAGGGTTTGCCCTCTCGCTTTTTGCCTTCGATGCGGCGGCGGATTATGCCGTGCTCACCCGCGATCTGTTGGGGCGTCGGGTGGATGTATTTACCCCGTCGCTCAGCCTTATCCTGCGCAAACCGAGCACCGCACTAGCGCATCGCGGCGGACTCAAGCTCCCACGGGACAGCCGCGAATACCGCATATTGCGCGACTGGATCGATCAGGGCGCGCGCACCGATCCGCCGGGCACCGCCCGCTGCGAAGGTATCGAGGTCACGCCGGGCACGGCGGTCGTGTTGCGCTGGCCTGAGCCGGTTCAACATCTCCGCGTCACCGCCCGTTTTGAAGACGGCAGTCAGCGCGACGTCACCCACCTTGCCAAGTTTACCAGCTCGGACGAGGCCATCCTCGAGGTCGATTCCGGCGGCCGCGTGGCGGGTCGTCGGCGCGGACAGGCGGCCGTCATGGTTCGCTACCTTGAGCATGTGGCGGCGCTGCCGTTCACTCTTGTGAAACCCGCCCCCGGCTTCCACTGGGTCGTTCCATCCTCAGCCAACTACATCGACACCCATGTCCATGCCAAGCTCCGTGAGTTGCAGTTCACGCCTTCGGGATTGTGCAGCGACAGCGAGTTTCTCCGGCGCGTGCATCTGGACCTCACCGGCATGCTGCCCACCGCTGCCGAGGCGGGGATATTTTTGGATGACGAAACTTCGGGCAAACGCGCCCGGCTGATCGACACGCTGCTGGCCCGGCCCGAGCACGCGGTCTTCTGGGCGCAGAGATGGGGCGATTTGCTGCGGGTCAACCCCGCAAGACTCCAGGCCAAGGGTGTGCAGGCCATGCACCGGTGGCTGGTGGACGCCATGGCAAGCAATATGCCGCACGACCGTTTTGCCCGTGCGCTGCTCACCGCCAGCGGCGACACGTTCACGAACGCTCCGGCCAATTACTTCCGCGCCGCCTCCAGCCGTGACGACGCGCTGGAGACAACCACCCAGCTATTCCTCGGCGCACGCCTGGCCTGTGCGAAGTGCCACAACCACCCGTTCGATCGCTGGACGCAGGATCATTACTATGGCATGGGCGCTTTTTTTCACCGCGTGCAACGCACCACGGTGGACAAAAAAAAGGGTGGCAAGGGCGAGGTGCTGGTGGGCACCGCCAGTGAGGGCGAGGTGACTCATCCGCGCACCGGCCGCACGATGGCGCCTTGGCTTCCGGGCCGGGGCGAAGTCAGCGTGCCGAGGGGAACCGATCGTCGCGCGGTTTTCGCCGACTGGCTGACCCGCCCGGACAATCCGTGGTTTGCCCGCGCGGCAGTCAACCGCATCTGGGCCTACGTGATGGGCCGGGGCATCGTGGAGCCGGTGGATGATTTTCGCGACTCGAACCCCCCCGTGAACGGCCCGTTGCTTGAGGCGTTGGCGAGGGATTTCGCGGAGCATGGCTTTGATCGCGGGCACCTGTTGCGGGTCATCCTCAACAGTCGCACCTATCAGGCCAGTTCCCGGTCGACTCCCGGCAACGCGGAGGATCGACAGCTCTTCTCCCACTATCAGCCGCACCTGCTGACGGCGGAACAGTTGCTCGATGCGGTCTGCCGGGTGACCGGCTTGGCCGAGGGTTTCGATGGTCTGCCGGCAGGCACGCGCGCCATCGCGCTGCCTTCACCGCAGATGAATCATGCCTTCCTCAAGACCTTCGGGCAGCCCTCTCGCGACACGGCCTGCACCTGCGAGCGAGGCAGCGAGCCGCACTTGGCGCAGGCGCTCGAGTTTCTGAGCGGAAACCTGGTGCACGGCAAACTGGAGTCCGGGGACAACCGCTTCCGCAAGGCGCTGGCCGCCGGGAAAAGTGATCACGAAATTGTGGAGGAACTCTACTTGGCCGCGCTGTCACGACCGCCGTCAAAGGAGGAGCACGAGTTTGCGCGGCGGCACATTGCCAAGTCCAACAATCGTGCGGTGGCATTGGCCGATGTGTGCTGGGCGATCCTGAACACCAATGAGTTTGTGTTCCAGCATTGATGAAGGCGCAAATCCGCGGACTTGTTCCCACAAAAATGTTTCCGAAAATTACCAGTCTCCACACCTTCGTTTTGGCCGTCCTGTTTCTCACAACGGCGCTGACCGGACGCGCGTCGCCGGTGAGTTTCCGCAGTGAGATTGCGCCGCTGTTGCTGGCGCAGTGTCAGGGCTGCCACGGGGCAGAGAAGGCGAAGGGCGACTACCGGGTGGACAGTTACACGGAGTTGATGCGGGCCTTGGAGGAGGAACCGCCGCGAGTCCAGGCAGGCAAACCGGCGGCCAGCCTGATTCTTCAGTTGCTCAGCTCGGAGGAAGCCGACGATCGGATGCCGCAAAAGTCCGCCCCGCTCGGGGCCGGACAAATTGAGTTGGTGCGGCGCTGGATCGGGGAGGGGGCATCGTTTGATGGCGATGACCCGGATGCGGCGCTGGTGCAGGTCATTCCCGTGCGGCTGCACGAACCGGCCCCGGCAAAGTATCCCCGGCCGATGCCCATCACCGCGCTCGAATTTTCTCCGGATGGCCGGGAACTCGCGGCCAGTGGATTGCGGGAAATCACCCTCTGGAATCCGGCCACCGGCGGGCTGGTTCGGCGCATCCCGAACATGGCCCAGCGAACCCTGGCACTGGCGTGGAGCCCGGACGGGAAACAACTGGTGGCGGCCGGCGGCATCCCGGGCGAACTGGGTGAGGCTCGGGTGTTTGACCCAGACACGGGTGAACTGCTGGCGGTGGCGCATCGCTCCGGTGATGTGGTGCTGGATGTGAGATATGACGGCATCGGCGCCATGTTCGCGGTGGCAGATGCCGAAAACCGGATCGCGATTTACAACTCGGCCGACTTTTCCCGCCGCCGCCTGATCGACAACCACGCCGACTGGGTGCTGGCACTGGCATGGAGTCCGGACGGGAAGTTTCTGGCTTCCGCCAGCCGCGACAAGACGGCGAAAATTTTTGAAGCCAAAAGCGGCGAGGCAATCAGCACGTATAGCGGGCACAGGGCGGAGGTGTTCGGGGTGGCGTTTCGGGCGGACGGCCAGCAGGTTTTCAGCACGGGGCGCGACGGGAAGATCCACGTGTGGAAGGCGGGACTGGCGGACACAACCGGCAAACGGTTTGGCGCGGAAAAGGTGGCGGAACTCGGCGGGCTGGGACGGGCGATGGCCCGGCCGCGAATGGTGGCCGACCGGCTGTTTACCCATGCGGATCCGGGTAGGGTGCGGCAGCACGATGCCGACAGCCGCAAGCTGCTGCGGGAATTTGATGGAGCAGGGGATTGGGTGCAGTCGCTGGCACATCACGCGCCCGGCAACCGGCTGGCCACCGGCGGCCACGATGGCCGGGTGCTGGTTTGGGACACGCAAACGGGAAAACTGCTGAGCGAGTTCGTGGCGTCGCCGGGCCGGTGAAGAGTCAATCTTGGCATAACGTCGCTGGGACGCCAGCAAGGTCACCGGTCTTGGCAGCATTGTGAATTGGGCCCGCAAAGGCGGTTGTGCCCAAAAGCACGGCTGCGATTGTTGTGATTAGGTGGTGTTTCATTTCCCTTCAGCTTTCAATTCTTTACCCGTCTTGCCGCCGTGTTTGCGGAGGAGGTCGGCGATTTCACCTTTGGCCCAATCTATTGGAGTTTCGCCATTAGCGTTCTTCGCATTAACATCCGCACCTTTTCCGATTAGCAGTTCGACGATTTCCTTTTGGCCGAAAGCAGCTGCATTAAGTAAAGGAGTGTCCCCACCATCATCCCTAGCATTAACATCCGCACCAGCAGCGATTAGCAGTTCGACGATTTCCTTGTTACCTTTGCTAGCCGCACTATGCAAAGGAGTACCAAAACTGGACTTCGCATTCACATCCGTTCCAGCAGCCAAGTGTTGTTTGACAGCTTCGATGTTTCCCACCGCAGCAGCAACGTGAATGGAATCTGTTGCACCACTTTTACCGCCGTGTTTGCGGAGGAGGTCGACGGTTGTGGTGTGTTTCAGTTCGATAGCTATATCTAGCGGTGTCATTCCTTCAATCTTCGCATTTACTTCCGCACCTTTAGCAATCAACAGTTCGGCAACTTCCTTGCGACCGTCTCCAGCCGCCATATGCAATGGAGTCAATCCAATATTATCCTTCACATTCACATCAGCACCAGCCTCCAAGTGCTGTTTAACGGCTTCAGTGTTTCCGTCTCTGGCGGCTTCGTGAATTGAGATGTCAGGAACCGCTGGCCCACACCCCACCAAAAGCGCGGCTGCGATTGTTGTGATTAGGAGGTGTTTCATTTATCTGCGGCGTTCAAATACTGGAGCGGCTTGCGGAAGTAACTAATTTAGCTTTTTAGCCAAAGCAATTAAACCAACAACCGAGACAACCAACAGGCTTGATAGCGCATAGAAGAGAGGACTTCCCATAGGAACTGAACCCCACACATATGTACCAAAATAGAAGAGTCCAGCAGTCAGGAGTACCGCGAATATTTTCCCGATGGATTTCATAACGGCCCGAACGCTAACACGGTGAACGTTGATCTGGAACCCTACATCTACCGGCCGTGTTGTTCATTTCCCTTCGGCTTTCAATTCTTCACCCGTCTTGCCCCCGAACAGCAACCCTGCGGCGTTCAGGTGGTGGAGTGGGTTGGTTTAGTTGCCTTCAGATTTTTTCAGCATTCTCCTCGTAGCCACGCTCTTTTGCCCAAATTAGCCATTCTTTTCTGACAGCTAATTTAGTTCTGTACACATGAGCCAACACAAACACGCAAAGCACAGCCATTCCGTAAAAAACATAAGTCATTGAGGTAGAAAACGAAAATTTATTACTCAAAATTTGACAACTATTCCAAATGAAAAAAGCACTAGAATACATAATGAATAACCAAACTTTTGCAACAGTGTGATCGGAGTAACTCTATGAACATCGTCGCTATCACAATTTTTGCACTTTAATGTTTCTCTTTCTCCTCCGCCGTAAGTGCCATGATGGCCTCTACACTTTCGACACCAGTATTTTCTTAAGTCCGGCACATTTGGGTCATCACACTCATTCCAAGCATCTTTGCGTTCTTTGTGCCGCGCAAAATCCCAGAGATGATCATGTACGCAAGCATCCCGAAAAACACTACCCCAATTGCCCATCCAATTACTGTTTCTGTTTCAAATTCCATGTTTGATAAAATATAGCGGTAAATTCTCAAATACCATAATCGGAGTCAAGCGGTCAGAAAAAAGGGTCGATTTAACTGTTGCCGCCGAACAACAACCCTGCTGCGTTCAAGTGGTGGAGCGGGTTGGTTTAGTTGCAAGCAAGTTCGAGATTCACTAGGCAAGTGACCATGGCTTCCGCATGTCACGGGTTTGCAGGCGGTTTGCTTCGTTGTCGTTTTTGAAATGTTCCTTAACGGGATCCCACTTCAACGGACGGCCCAATTTGATGGACAAATTTGCGAGATGACAGACGGTGGAGACTCGATGACCTATATCGACAGGGAAATACGGATCTCTTCGAGTCTTAACACAATCTAGGAAGTTACGGTGTTCACCGGCAGGATTGGTGAATAAACGGGTCTCCCCAGCTTCAATCACCGAGTTAAGAATCTTATCCGAACTGGCCTGGAGCTTGCCTCGCCAACCGACATTGCCAACCCAACCCTTGGACCCAATAAACTTCAGGCTGGGATTTCCGGAGGTGCAGGTCATGACAACACCGTTGGCATAGCGATAGGTCACATCATAGTCCTTCACCGTGTCATAGAGGCCGCCTTCCCAGTGATTTCCCTTTCCATCGACCTCTGTGGGTCCGGATCGTTCTGTGTTGTTCGCCCATTGTGCGGTGTCGAATAAGTGTGTACCCCAATCGCAAATGATTCCACCGGAGTAATCCCAAATCCAACGGAAGTGGAAATGAACACGATCTTTCGTGTAGGGGGCTTCGGGTGCGGGACCTAGCCACATGTCGTAATCCAAATCTGGCGGAACAGGTTGTGGTGTTGGATTACCGGGAACCGTGGGTTGCTTTGGCAGAATAACTTCGATTTTTTCCAGTTTTCCAACACGGCCGTTGCGAACCAGCTCGGCCATTCGATGGTAGACCGGCACAGCGCGGTCCTCCGTACTCGTCTGTAAGACCTTGCCCCGTTTTCTTACCTCACGAATCAATGTCTTTCCTTCATCAATCGTTAAGGTGGGCTTCTCACACTGCACATCCTTGCCGCTTCGGAGTGCCATGACACTGATCAATGTGTGCCAGTGATCGGGCGTTGAAATCATCACGGCATCAATGTCCGGTCGAGCCAACACCTCCCTGAAATCCTTCGTTGTTGAGCAACCCGTGTCACCGTGATGTGCATCCACCATTTTCTTGGCCTCGGCCATGCGCGCACCATCCACATCGCATACCATAACAACCTGAGCGTCAGGCTGTTTGAGATAGGAACGGAGATTATGGTTCGTCCCGTGGGAGCCTACGCCGATGAACCCGACCGTTATCTTATTGCTAGGCGCATCCGCGCCAAACAATTTGGAAGCTGCAAAGGAAGGGGCTACTCCCGCTACCAAGGTGGACTTAATAAAGGAACGACGAGTGAGGTGGATTCGTTTCATAACGATTCTGGATGAATTGATTGGAAACCGCTTTTCTGGCGATGGGAACATGCGCCCTGGAACGCCGCATGAATGATCGCTTTGTTGGCGGTGAATGTAGGAAAATCGCACGGGACGGTCAAGATCGAACGGCCTCTTCATAATTTAAGATGTCTTGTGCTTAGACTATACCCTGCTGCGGCTCGCCACACCCCACCAACACCACGGCTGCGATTGTTGGGAGTAGGAGGTGTTTTACTTCCCTTCAGCTTTCAATTCTTTACCCGTCTTGCCGCCGTGTTTGCGGAGGAAAACCGCTATTTCAGGTTTGTCTTTGGCCCATAGAACAGCCCGATCCAGCGGTGTTTGACCAGAATAAGTCTTTGCATTCAAATCCGCGTTTTCGGCTATCAGCAGTTCTACGATTTCCTTGCGACCCAATCCAGCTGCCTTGTGCAAGGGAGTCGATCCATCATCATCCTTTACTTTCACATCCGCACCCTTGGCAATGAGTATTGCGACGATTTCCCTGTGATCCAAAGCAGTCGCGGGATACAAGGGAGTCCGGCCATTTCCATCCTGCACATTCATATCCGCGCCGTTGGTGATGAGCAGTTCTACAACCTCCCTGTGACCTCGTTTAACCGCATCATGTAAAGGAGTATCTCCGTACATATCCTTCGCATTCACATCTGCACCAGCAGCCAGATGCTTCTTGACCTCTGCTATGTTTCCTGTTCTGGCAGCCTTGGATAGCGCAATCAATTCTTTACTCGTTTTGCCGCCTTGCTTGCGGATGAGGTCGGCGACTCCGCCACTAGATAGATCTAGCGGTGTTAAATTAGCCGTGCTCCTTACATTCACATCCGCACCATTGTTGATAAGTAATTCAACGATTTCCTTGTGGTCTGCACGTGCTGAATAATGCAGGGGAGCCAAACCATCCTCATCCTTTGCATTCATATCCGCTTCTTCAGAAATTAGCAGTTCAGCGATTTCCTTGTGCCCGTCCATGGCCGCACGATGCAAAGGATTCCTTTTTTCGTTGTTTTTCGCATTCACATCCGCGCCTTTCAGAATGAGCAGCACGGTGGTTTCTTTGTGACCTGCACGAACCGCGTAATGCAAAGGAGTTGAAGCCCAGTTATTCGTTGCATTGACTGTCTCGCCAGCAGTCAGGTGCTGTTTGACAGATTCAATGTCTCCCTTCCAGGCAGCCTCGTGAATTGATATGCCCGGCGCTTGAACTATACCTTGCTGGGTAATCCCACACCCCACCAAAACCACGGCTGCGATTGTTGTGATTAGTATGTGTTTCATTTCCCTTCAGCTTTCAATTCTTCACCCGTCTTGCCGCCGTGTTTGCGGAGGAGGTCGGCGGTTTCGGTTTTGTTAAATACAGAGGTAGCATCTAGCGGTGTTCTGCCATCTTCATCCTTCGCATTCACATCAGCACCCTTGGCGATAAGTAGTTCGACGATAACCTTGCGACCGTTCACAGCCGCAAAATGCAAAGTTGTTTTTCCGTCCTCATCCTTCACATTTACATTCGCACCTGCGGCAATTAGCAGTTCGACGATTTCCTTGTGACCGAAAATTGCCGCACGATGCAAAGGAGTCCTTCCTTTATCATTCTTCGCATTCACATCCGCACCGGCAGCGATTAGAAGTTCAGCCATTTCCTTGCTACTGCGAAGAACCGCAAAATGCAAAGGAGTCCTCCCATCCCAACCCTTCGCATTCACATCTGCACCTTTGGCGATGAGTAGTTCAGCGACTTCCCTGCGACCAAACTGAGCCGCTTTAAGCAAAGGAGTGAATCCAAAATCATTCTTC
>DQOE01000289.1 GCA_015658765.1 Verrucomicrobiota bacterium
CCGTCGGCCAGGTTCAATCCCTCGGACACCTCCACGCCCGGGCCGCTCCAGGTGCGGATGCGGACGTTGCCGCCGGTGAGATGGATGTGCCGGTCGTGCCCGCCGCCACCAAGATTGGCATCCACCACGCAGAACAAACCCGCGTTGGGATCCTCCGTGCGAAACCAGAACTCCACCGTGTACTCTGTCTCCGGCACGTCGATCGGCACCGAGACGTACTGGTTGCCGCCCTCGAAACCCAGCGCGCCGCCGCCGCCGTTGGCTCGGTGCCAGCGATAAGTGTTTGGGCTGCCGGACGCTTCCGCCGCCAAGCTCGTTGCGCTTCCGGCTTCCGCCGAGACATCGCTTGGCTGCGTGGTGATCTTGGCCGGATCGGCGATGGCGTTGGCCGCCGTGGCCAAGCCGAGACTCAGGCAAGCCGACTTGGCCAAGCGACGGGTCGAACGGATACAACGAGTGAAGTGCATGAACATTTTCATGGTGAATTCAAGTTTGGAACGACAGGGATGTTACCTTTCGCAACGGGCCATGCAAGTCTTATCATCCGCTTGGCCAAGCGGAAATCGTTGTCATTTGGTGGTTCTGCGGTTACACAATCGCCACCGATGAATCGCCTGGCCAAGCTCCTGTTCGCGTGTTGCGTCCTGCTGACAGTTGCCATCCCGTTGGCAGGGGCTGACCGTGTTTGCTTGATCAATGGACCGGCGGACGCCGCGCAATCCCGATACGACCTCGCCATCGAGGCTCGGCGTGAGCTGAATATCTCCTACTTTTACGTGGGCGGGGAGGAGGACGATTTCACGATGCGCGGCTTCGCGCTGTTGCGCGAAACGGCGCGGCGCGGCGTAAAGGTGCGGCTGATGGTTGATGCTCTTTTTAACAGTATTCCCAAGCACCTCGGCGCGTACTTGGTTCGGGAGGGCGTGGAGATTCGGGTGTTTCACCCGTTGGACCCGCTGAAGCCATTTCGGTTCAACCGGCGTTTGCACGACAAGCTTTTCATCGCGGACGGCCACAGGCTGATCACCGGCGGACGTAACATCGACAACTCCTATTTCGGGCTGAGCCGATTCCGGAAAGAGGGCGACACGGTGTTTCGTAACCGGATTGACCGTGACATCCTCGTTGAGGGCGAAACCGCCGCACAGGCCAACGTACACTTCATGACGCTCTGGAACGGGCCGAAGGTGAAGCCGATGCACGTCGGCAAATATCGCTGTCTCATCCGGCTCGACGACTCGCCCAAGCGCCTCTCGGCGAGCCGCCGCCGGGCCATCCCGCCGGTGCACCGGGCCATCCTTCAGCGAGACATCGACAAGGCCAAGGCGGCGCTCGACCGGGCTTGGGCGGAGTTTCAGTCGAAACCGAGAGTCGTGCAGTTGCCAAGCCGCACCGACTGGAATCAGCGACTGCGGCCGGTGGATAAAATCCGTTTTTTTGCCGATCCCAAGGGCAGGAAAACCCGCGCACAAAACACGGGATTCCACATCGCCGAACTGGTGAACAACGCCGCGCCGGGCGAGACGATCTGGATCGAGTCGCCGTATCTTATCCTGACGCGAAAAGCCCGAACCGTTCTGGGCGATGCCCTCCGGCGTGGCGTCCGCGTGGTAGTTTTTACCAACTCCCTCAACTCGACCGACAACCTCCTAGTGCAGGCTGTTTACCAGAGAAAAAAGGAAGTCCACCTCGCCCTTGGGCTGGAGATTTATGAACTGGCGGGCGAACCGGGCCGCGAGGGGATGGAGACACTGCACTCCAAGAGCATGGTTCTGGAGCGGGCCGGCATCGGTGTGGTGGGCTCATTCAACATCGACCCCCGCTCCGAACGGTTGAACACGGAAGTCGCCATTGAGTTTCAATCAGAGGCGATGGCCGGTGAACTGCTTCGCTCGATCAGGGAGCGCATCGAAAAGAAGGGCGTCCGCATTGGGCCGGACGGATTGCCGGTGGACGGCCGCCCGCGCTACCTCGGCGCGTCACCAAAAAAAATCCGCCGCATGAAATGCCGCACCCTTCCCGCACTGATCTTCAAGGGCTGGCTGTAGTGTTCCCGACTACGCGACAGTGTTGGGGAAGTCGCCGGGTAACGGGACGGTCTGCACGAATGACTGTTGGCCGAACTTGGACTTGATCGCTTGGCCAAGCGACTGCGCTGTCGCGGCATCCGGGCAGATCACAAAAACGGTCGAGCCGCTGCCGCACAGGAGCGCGGCTTCCGCGCCGTTGGCCAAGGCGTGCTGCTTCATCAAATTCAGCAGCGGGAACTTGTCGAAGACCGGCGCCTCGAGGGAGTTGTAAAACGCACTGGCCTCGGCAAGTGAGCTGTTGGCCAAGCGCTTGGCCAGTTCGTCCGCCTGGCCAAGCGGGCGGTTTTTCGCCCCGGGAAACTTGGCCAAGCCTTGGTACGCCCAGGGCGTTGGGACACCGAAGCCGGGCCTGACGAGCAGCAGCGACTTGCCGTCGAGCGCCTCGAGTGGCGCAACCGGCTCGATAATTTCGCCGCGGCCCTTGGCCACGGCCGCTTGGCTTTGCATAAAGAACGGGACGTCACTGCCGAGTTCGGCGGCGAGTTCGTGCAACGTCGCCTGGCCAAGCGGCTGGTCGTGGAGTTCGTTGAGCGCGAGGAGGGTTGCCGCCGCGTTGCTGCTGCCGCCACCGAGACCGCCCTCGGCGGGGATGGATTTTTCGAGGTGGACGCGGACGCCGCCTGTGACTCCAGCCTTGGCCGCGAATGACTCGGCGGCTTGGCAAGCCAAGTTGCTGGAATCGGTGGGGATGCCCGGTTGGTTGCAGGTCAACTCGATGCCGTGGCCGAGCAACTCGAAGTCGAGCCGGTCAAAAATCGGCACGGGCAGCATCAGCATTTCCAACTCGTGAAAGCCGTCGGCGCGCTGGCCGACGACGTTGAGCAGCAGGTTGATTTTGCAGTGTGATTTGCGGCTGAGTTTCACGACACAAAAAAGGCGTCAACCGCTGGGTTGACGCCGGGAAAACTGCTGAATTGAGGCTCAGTGGTCAAACACCTTGAAGCGGCTTCCGGGAAAGAACGGGGCCACGTCGCCGCCGCCAAAACCGATGGCGGTGTTTGGGTGAAAGACGCCGTCATCCCAAAGGCCGGGCGTATAGCTGGAGGGGAATAGGGCGTCGTCCGGCATCACCAAGCCACCCCACGGGTACTGCAGCGTGGCAATGGAGGGATCCGGAAACACGGTGGCCCCTTGCAGCCACGGCTCGTAGTTTGGGGTGGGAAAAGGGAAGGTGACAATCTCCGCAAAACCCACGGCGGTTCTGGCAACGGTGCGGCTCAGGCCACGGATGACACCTGTGGTGTACGCGTGCTGCGGGCCGTCCCAGAGGGCGGTTTGCTCGACAGAACGGTTGAATTCGCCCAAGCGGGTGAACTCGCTGAAATTGCGGATGCCGCGCCCCAGCTTGTTTTCAGGGCCGGCACAGCCCACCGAGAGGACGGCAACAAGAGCGGCAACGCCGGTTGTTTTTGCGAAATATCTCATTGGATCAGTTAAACAGCTGCGGCAGCTTAGCCAGAAAGCCGCCGGTGTAAAGTCTTTTGGCGCTATTTTTCAGGCTCGTCAGGGGGCGTTTTGTTGGCCTCGGCCTCTTCTTTTGCGAGTTGCGCCTCTTTTTTTCGGTCGCGGCGATACCAAATCCAGGCGATGAGAATGCTGCACTCGTAGAAGAGTTGCATCGGCAGAGCCATGAGCACCTGGGTGACGATATCCGGCGGTGTGAGAATCGACGCAAGGATGAGGTTGATGATCACCCAATACATTCTGAATTTGGAGAGTTTCTTGTAATCGAGCACCCCTATCTTCACGAGAAGCAGGATGACAACCGGGAGCTCGAAGGCGATGCCCATGCCGATCATGAACTTGCAGACAAAGGTGATGTAATCTTCAGCCCGCCAAATGTCGGCCCCGAAGTGCAGCCAGTTCGCGAACAGCGCCGCTGTGCTCAACGCAATTTTCATCAGCAAAAAATAACAAAAAGCGGCGCCACAAAAGAACAGTCCGCCGCCGATGATGACGGCGGTGACAAGATATTTTTTCTCCTTAACCCGCATGGCCGGGAAGATGAATTGGCCGAGGAAAAACAGGATAAAGGGCAACGAAATCATGATGCCACCGTAGAAGGCCATTTGCAGGGCGACCAGAAATCCACTGAGCGGCCCCATGGATTTGAGCTCCGGCCCGGCTTTGGGTTTGTCACCAGCGACAAGGGCGTTTGTGCTGGGCTGCAGGAGCAACTGCAGTTTGCCATCCTCCACCGCCGGGATGAGGTTGAATGTGGTGAC
>DQOE01000282.1 GCA_015658765.1 Verrucomicrobiota bacterium
ACGGTGAACTGGTCCGGCGTCAGCCCCATCCCGGCGATGCGCCGGCGGAACGCCTGGTTCAAGCCGTACCACGCGCGGCGCAGCAGCACCGGCAGCCGGCGGCGGCCCGGCGCGTCGAGCGGCATGTCGGCATCTGCTTGGGCAAACTCATCCATGCGGCCGGGAGGCTGCCACGCTTGGCCAAGCGGCACAAAATTATTTGGCCTTGGCCGGACGATTTGCGAAGAACAACGCCCCAAGCACAATCGCCGCCCCGAGCAGTTGCTGCCCGCCCAGCGCCTGGTCAAGCAGCACCCAGCCCAGCGCCGCCGCGAACACCGGCTGGAGCAGCAGATTCAGCGACGTGAGCGCCGCCGGCAGGTGGCCGAAGGCATACGCGATCAGCCCCTGCCCGGCGAAGTGGCTGACCAGCGCCAGGCCGAGCAACACCAGCCAACCGTTGAGCTGCGTCGTCCCCATCGTCTCGCCGCTGGCCAGCGCGGCGGCGAGCATCAGCGGCACGGCAAACAGCCCCGACCAGGCCATGATCTCCTGCGGTGAACATGTCTCGCGCAGTTTTTTCACCGTGAGCATGTACGAGCCGTACGAAATGGCGGTGAGCAGCGAGAGGCCGTCGCCGAACAGTCGCTCGGGGTTTAATCGAAAACTGGCGCCCATCAGAATTGCACCGCCGACAAACGCCAGGCCAAGCGCGACGAAAAAGCTAGGGGCGATCCGCTCGCCGAACAGGCGGCCGGCCCACAGCGTCACCCACAGCGAGGCGAAGTTGGCCAGCAACGTGGCGTTGGCCACTGTCGTGTACTTGATCGACCAGTGCCACGACACCAGATCGATGGCAAAGAAAAATCCGGCCAGGGCCAGCAGGCCAGTCGGTCGGCGGGTGCGCGCGCTTTTTTCTGCTTTTCCCGGAGCGGCAAGCAGCACCAGCCACATGAACGGCAGCGCGAAGAACACCCGGTAAAAACCAATCGCCGCCGGGCCAAAACCCTCGTCCAGCGCCAACGCGGCGAACACCGGCGCAAAGCCGATTGCCAGCGCGCCGCAGACCAGCGCAATTGTTGGTGCTGTTCGATAACCCACCGCCGCCAGCGTAGGGAAAGGGGGTGCGGTGAGCGAGATTTGCTGACTCGCGGCACTTGGCCAAGCGGGGTAGATTCGGGCGAGCGTGATGGAGAGGCGGCGATTTTTTTTGCGGCAATGTGCCGGCTTGGCCTTGGGGCTTTGGCTTGGGGTGGGGTGTGTCCAGGGGCCAAGTGAGGCGGAGTCGCCGCTCGCCGCCCCCGCGCTTGGCCAAGTGGACACGGCGACGATTGATGCGTGCATGGTTTGCCACAGCACACGCGAGATGCAGCGCGGGCCGGTGCTCGACGGGTTGCCAGAGTGGTACTTGGCGGAGCAGTTGCGAAATTTCAAGTCGGGGCATCGCGGCAAAAATCCGGCCAACCGCGCCGAGGCGCTGATGGGTGCGGCAATGGCGAAGGTGGGGACCGAGGCGCAGCTCGCCGCCCTGGCGCGTCATTTCGCCGGGCGCAAGCCGCAGCCGTACATCCGCGTTGTTCGCGGCAACATCGCCATCGGCAGGGCACAGTATGCGACTCGGTGCGCGTCGTGTCACGGTGCCAAAGGCGAGGGCAAACCGGAGATCAAGTCGCCGCCGGTGAATGTGCAGGAGGATTGGTTTTTGCTCGATCAACTCCGCAAGTACGCCAACGGCCAGCGCAGCGTCCACCCAAGCGACGCGGGCGGCTTGGTGATGAAGGCGGCTCTCGCCGGTTTGTCGCCGGGCGACTTCCAAAACATGGTCGCCTACATCGCGCGGGACTTGACGGTGACGCCGCCGTTGCAAAAGGTCGGCCCGCCGAAAAAGTAATCCGATGGCAAGTGTCCGACTCGACAATCTCTGCAAAAACTTTGGCGCCGTTCGCGCGGTGGACGGGGTGAGCCTCGAGATCCCCGATGGCGAGTTGATGGTGCTCGTCGGGCCGTCGGGTTGCGGCAAGTCCACCCTGCTGCGACTCGTCGCCGGGCTGGAGGAGGCCACGAGCGGCGGCATTTTTCTCGACGATCGCGAGGTCAGCCGCGTGAAGCCGCAGGATCGCGACGTGGCGATGGTGTTCCAGAATTACGCGCTGTTCCCGCACCTCAACGTCGAGCAAAACATGGCGTTCAGTTTGAAGTTCCGCAAAGTGGCCAAGCCGGACATTCGCTTGCGCGTCGCCGAGGCGGCGGAGGTGCTGGGCCTCGCCGGCCTGTTGCGCCGCAAGCCGGCGGAGTTGTCCGGCGGGCAGCGGCAGCGCGTGGCGCTTGGTCGGGCGATGGTCTGCAAACCGAAAGTATTCCTGCTCGACGAGCCGCTCTCGAATCTCGATGCGCGGATGCGCGCCGGGATGCGCGCCGAGATCGCGGAGCTGCATCGGCGGCTCGGCACGACGATGATTTTTGTGACACACGACCAGACCGAGGCGATGACGCTTGGCCAACGGCTCTGCGTGCTCGACCTTGGCCAAGTGATGCAAACCGGCTCGCCGATGGACTTGTACCGGCGGCCGGCGCACCGGTTCGTCGGCGACTTCATCGGCACGCCGGGGATGAATTTCGTCCGTGGCCGACTCGAGGAGCGCGACGGTGGCCTAGCCTTTGTCGGGAGCGGCGACGGCTTGGCGCTTGGCTTGGGCGGCGACTTGGCCAAGCACGCGGGAGGCGAGGTGGAGATGGGCATTCGCCCGGAAAACATTTCACTCGCCGCCGGCGCGGGCGACGCGACGGGGACGGTGCAAGGCTGCGAGACACTTGGCCACGAGTCGCTGCTGCGCGTGCGGTGTGGCGACCACGAGTTGGTGGTGCGAGTGCCCGGCGCGGGCGCGGGCGGCTTGGCCAAGGTCGGGCTGCGTTTCGACTTGAACGCCGCCGCTTGGTTTGACGCCGCCACCGGCCAAGCGCTGGATTAGAGGCTGTTCGCCCGCGTTTTACCTTGGCCAGAGGGGCATGTCTGCGCCGTTGATTTCGCGCTCGATGTCCGGGCGGCGGTTGCGGATGAAATCGCGGACGGCTTCGAAGCGGACACCGCGCCACTGGTAGTCGCTGATGTGCGGCCTGACAATGGCCTCGATGCGCTCGGTCTCGGCGAGGAGCTTTTCCTCGTGCCAATGCTCGGCCATGAGCTGCTTCATCGTCGCGGCATATTTTTTCCGGACGGATGGAATCTGGTACAGCTTGCGGGCGACGAGACCCTTGAGGCGGACGGAGCGAGGCGAGCTGCGGTCGACACGCAGGCGGCTGTATTTCTCGAACAAACAATCAGCGCCCCACGGCATGAAGTGGAGCTTGCCGGTGCCGGGGTTGAGGTAAATGAAGTAGTTGTTGCGGTTGCCGGAGTAGCCGTCCCAAAAACTGAGCAACCCCTCGAGCGCCCAGAATTTGTAAAAGGCCTCCTCGTCGATCACCTCCCAAATCGCATCCTCGTAGTCGTGCGCGTTGGTTTGCAACTCGGCGACCATTAGGAAGTCGGTGCTTTCCGGGCTGATGTTCAGGCCATGAATCGCGAGGAGATTGCGGCCCTTGTGCAGCCTGTCCCGGTGCTTGTTGATGTTGAACGCCGCGAACGTTGAGTTGGCGCC
>DQOE01000037.1 GCA_015658765.1 Verrucomicrobiota bacterium
CGCCTGGAACGGTCGCACCTGGAAGGCACCCACCATCCTCAAGACCCTTTCTTCCGTTCAGACTTATGTTTACAAGACCCCGTCCTTCGGCAAAAAGGGAACCAAGGCGAACCCAAGCATTGTGTGGCTTATTCGCCAGGCGGATTACGGTGGTTCGGGAGCGATCAACAATTATCCCGACAAGACCGATCCGCATGGGGCTGACGGGGAACCGATCCTATTTGCGGACGGTCACACCGAGTTTGTCAAGGTGGGCAATTACATCCGGGGTCGGGATTTTTCCCAGGACTGGAACCATGGACAGTGAGTGCGACGGTTGCCGGCGACGTGCCTTACGACAGCCCAGGCCACTTGGCCCACGGGATGCGGGAGAGGATGAGCAGCAGGGCGATGGCGTACAGGATAAAGTTCGTCTTGTGGGCTGAGTTGGAGTCGCTTCTTTTTGTCTTGATGCGGGCGACCGTGATCAGCACCGCGGCGATTAGCATCACCAGTGGATGCTCAAGGGCGGAGAGGCGCAGGCTGCTGCTTTTCATTGCGAGGCCGAAATCCTTAAACGCCTGTTGTACGGTGGGGCTCACCAAATACAAAACCAGACCAAGCGTGAATTGGATGTGGACGGCCAACATGGCGGCCAATCCGAATTTCTTGTCCCGTGTCTGGAACTTTCGTCCGTTCAACCATCCCCACAAGGAGTAAAAAGTGAACAACGTCACGAGGAGCAGGACCGCGTATGCAAGGTAATTGTGCAGATTCAATGTTGTTGGGAACATGTTACTTTAGGTTATTTGGTTTGCGGTATGAGGTTGACAGCCGTGGAGCTTTATAATGGTGGGACAAGGGTCAGTCAAATCAATCGTTATCTTGGGTCGTATCACCCTGGTTTTGCGATGGACGGCTTAGTGAGAGAAAATCGTGGGTCATGTTTTCCAAGGCATCCAGCCAAAGCGGGTGCTCATTCATGCAGGGGACGAGTTCCAGGCTTTCTCCTCCGGCTTCGATGAAGGTTTCCCTTGCCCTCATACCAATTTCCTCGAGGGTTTCCAGGCAGTCACTGACAAATGCCGGGCAAATGACCAGCATGCGCTTGATTCCCCGCTTGGCCAAGCGGGGGAGCTCGATGTCCGTGTACGGTTTCAACCACGGATCACGGCCAAGCCGGGACTGGAACGCCACCGACTGTTTTTCCGGAGGGATGCCAGCCACGCGAACGAAGGCATCCACGGTTTTGAAGCATTGTGCACGATAGCAGGTGCCATGCGACGGATGGTTGCCCGAGCAACAGTCGTTGGCCGCGAGGCAGTGGCTGCCGCTTGGGTCGGTTTTTTTCAGTTGCCGCTCCGGCAGCCCGTGGAAGCTGAACAGCAGGTGATCGTATCCCCGGTCAAGCGTCTCGCGGGCGCTCGCCACCAAGGCCTGAATAAAGTCCGGTTGATCGAAGAACGGCGGCTGAACGACCAGTTTCACGCCGGGCGCCCTGCGGTGCAGGACGGTTCTGGTTTTTTCCATCGCGGTCTCGTAGCTGGACATCGCGTAGTGAGGAAAGAGCGGGATCAGGAGGATCTCGTCGATGCCGTGTTCCAGCAGATTGTCGACGGCCTGCTCGATCCGCGGGTTTTGGTAGCGCATAGCCAGTTCAACCGGGGCGCCGATTCGGGCCTGAAGTTTCTCGCGGACATTCTTGCTGGTGACGACAAGTGGGCTGCCCTCGGGCAGCCAAACTTTCCGGTAGGCCTCGGCGGATTCTTTTGGGCGGGAGGGAAGGATCAAGAATTCAACCAGAAAGAACCGGACGACCCAGGGGATGTCCATCACTCGCCCATCCATCAGGAATTCGCGCAGGAATCGGCGCACATCGCCCACGGCCGGTGAGTCCGGTGACCCAAGGTTCAAAAGCAACACTCCTGTGTTTGCACTCATGTCAGTCTATCTTTTTAAGATGGTTGGCGATCCTGCCGGCGGCCTCATGGCCCGAGACGATGGAGTCCACAAGTGAAACCCCGTCGCGGCAATGCCCGGCAAAAAACAGACCGCTTACGTTTGTTTCCAGTTCATTCATGAACGACTTGAAGCGGTCATAGCCGACGTCGTATTGGGGGATAGCCCGGCGATGAACGAAGACGTGTCTGTAAGTCGGTTCGCCGTTGACACCAAGCACGGTTTTCAGGTCATCCATCACGAGGTCGCAGAGTTCATCCGGAGTTTTCGAGACGAGATGCGGCGCGCGCAGGCCGCCGACGTAACTCGTCAGGAGAACTTGGCCAAGCGGAGCGCGCCCCGGAAACAGGGAGGAGGAAAAAATCGTCCCCAGCGAGTGCAATTGCTCCACCACCGGGTTCAGTGCGCCAAACCCGTCCAGCGGGTGCGCCACGTCGTGCCGATGAAAACCCAACACAACGCTGGCCACGGGGGCGTATTGAATGTCGGCCAGCATCGACAGGTTGACTGGTTTCGACTCAAAGTTGACCTGCATTTCCGCCAGTCGAAACGCCGGCAACGCGAGCAGCACCGCGGAATAGTCCCCGGCTTGGCCAAGTGACCAAGAGTTGTTTCGTTGGGTGATTTCACTGATCGCTTGGCCGGTGCGAATCTGTTCCTTTAGCCGTTGGCCAAGCGCGTCGGTCAAGGTTTCCAGCCCTTGGTCGAACGAAAACTTGGGGGCGTTTTTACTGGAGACACCGCCTTGGCGTTTTCGTTCCCGGCCACCGAGGATTTGACCCAAAATCAGGGAACCGTAGCGCTGCTCCAAGGCGTGCAGTTTGGGGAAGGCCTCGCGCACCGACAACCGTTCCGGTGACCCGGCGTACACCCCGGCAACAAACGGGTTGATGGCGTAATCCAGAAACTCGCGGCCGATGCGCCGCCGCACAAAGGACGCCAGGTTTTCCTCCACGTCAGCAGGCGCGCGCCGGATAAAGGGTTCCACCATCAAACGGGCCTTGGCGCGACATGAGAAAAGCGGTGTGAGCAGAAATTCCAGCAGTGATTCGGGAAGCTTGACCGGGCGTTTGTCACGGACGATGTAGCGGTTCCCGGTCTGATCGCTGGAATAAATGCGGCGATCCTCGAGGCCCAAATCCCGAACGAGGTCCCCGATTAGAGGAGAGGTTTCCATGATGGTGTTCGGGCCGCACTCGGCCAGATATTCGCCGTCCCTCACGGTTTGGATGACGCCGCCGACACGGTCGGCAGCCTCGAAAAGAGTGGCGGGTATCCCGTGCTGCTCCAGTCTGAACGCAGCCGTCAGGCCAGTAATGCCGCCACCTATGATCGCAACCGGTTTCAAATAGTCCTCGAGTACCGGGTTGTGCTGCTGCTTTCGATGTTGGGGTCAAACCTCATGGCGATATTGCGAATGAACAAGCGCCCTGTGTCCGTCACGGTCAGCCCCGATTCATCGCGGATCAACAACCCGTCGTCCTCCATGTCCTCCAAGCCATCGAGTGAGTCGGCGAACTCCTCGCGGAAGTTTATATCGAGACTGTTCGAGAGGCTGTCATAATCCAGGCCCAAGTCGCACATCAGCCGCGTGATCACTATCCGGTATTTTTTCTCGTCATCGGTTACGATGCACCCTTTCGCGATCGGCGTTTTCCCGTCGTCGACAGCCTGGTAGTACTCTTTCAATTCCTTGATGTTCTGCCAGTAGGCGTCGGGGATTTGTGAGACGGAGGACATCCCGAAGGCGTGGATATCCGCGCCGCCAAATGTGCTGTACCCCTGAAAATTACGTTGAAGTGTCTTTTGGCTTTGGGCAACGGCCAGTTCATCATCCGGACGCGCGAAGTGATCCATGCCAACATACACGTAGCCTTCCGAGGTCAGTTTTTCGATGATTAGCTTCAGCAGGTTCAGCTTGGTTTCCGGCGTTGGAAGGTTTTCCCGTTCCAGTATTTTTTGTGCCGGCTTGATCCAGGGCACATGGGCATAGCTGAAAACCGCCAGCCGGTTTGGGGACAGTTCGATTATTTCTTCCAGCGTTTTTTCGAAGGAAGATTCCGTCTGGTGAGGCAGGCCATAGATAAGGTCGATATTGATGGATTCAAATCCTGCCTCCCGCAGCCAGTCCACGCTGTTGCGGGTGATTTCCATGGGCTGAATCCTGTTAATCGCTTTTTGGACCTTGGCATTGTTATCCTGAACGCCCATCGAGGCCCGGTTGAAACCGGCCTCCCACAGGGCGCCAACGTGCTCCTTCGTCAGTCGCCTCGGGTCCACTTCAACGCCGGCTTCGCAATCGGGAGTTTCCCCGAAATGCCGGTGAAGGATTGATCCCAATTTCCTTATCTCATCGGGTCGGAGAAACGTTGGCGTGCCGCCGCCGAGGTGCATTTGAACGACCTTCCGATTGGGGCTTTCCCCGTTGCAGAACAACGCCATCTCCTTGTCCAGATAATCCAGATAGCTGGTGCCCTCCTGATGCCGTGAGGTGATGACAGTGGTGCATCCGCAAAACCAGCAGAGCGATTCACAGAAGGGAATGTGGCAGTATAGCGACAGGTCTCTCTGCGACTGCTTGTTGGCCTGGATCAGATCGTGAAGTCGCTCTTCATCGTACTCCTCGGAGAAGCGGGTCGCGGGGGGGTAGGAGGTATAGCGAGGCCCGGGGACATCGTATTTGCGGACAAGATTCAGATCGACTGACAGTTTGTTCACTGGAAATTCCTCACTGTAGTGACGACGGATTCTATATTTTCCAGCTTGGCGTCCATCGTCACGCCATGGCCAAGGTTGAAGATATAACGGTGAAACCCGCGCATGGTTTCCAGGATGCGGTTGGTTTCCCTTGCGGCAATCTCGGGGGTTGACGTGAGCACTGCGGGATCCAGGTTTCCCTGGATTCCCATTTGATCAGGCATGCGGTTCCGGATGTCCCCAAGATCGACCGTCCAGTCCACGCTCAAAAACTGCGCGCCGGTTTCAGCCAAGTGCTCGAGCGAGCCAAGCGTTCCCCTTGAAAAAACGATCACAGGAGCCTTGCCGGCCAAGCGGGAAACGATTTCGCCGATCCATTTTCCCGAGGCGAACGGGTAATGTGCCGGTGGCAGGCATCCCCCCATCGAGTCGAAAATCTGCACGGCATCCGCGCCGGCCTCGATCTGCATTTCCAGATAGTCGGCGACGGCATCGGTCAGCTTTTCCATCAGGCATTCAAACAAGCCTGGGTCCTCGTGATACAACCGCCGGGCCAGCATGGTGTCCTGGGAGCTCCCCCCGATCATGTAGTTGGCCAAGGTCCACGGCGAACCGGCAAATCCCAACAACGCCTGCTGTCCGTTGAGTTCCCGTTTGATCTGGCACAGCGCTTGGCGTGAGTAGGCTAAGCGCTCCCGAAGCCCCGAGGTGTCCAGCCGTTCGATGTCCTTCCGGTTGCCGATGGTGAACTCCATCCTGATCCCGTTGCCGTCGGTGAAACTGTACGGTTGGCCAAGCGCTTCCGGCACGACGAGAATGTCGCTGAACAGGATCGCGGCATCGAGGGGGAACCGGCGGAGGGGTTGCAGCGTCACCTCGGTGGCCAGGTCGGGTGACTGGACCATCTCGAGGAAGGTGTGTTTCTCCTTTAGTTTCCGGTATTCTGGCAGGGAACGGCCGGCTTGCCGCATGAGCCAGACGGGAGGGCGGGTGACGGCGTTGCCGCTGCATGCGTCCAGGAAAAGTTCCCTGCTGTTGGTTGAATTGTGAGCCACTAACGTCTTTGCCAATGATTTGATAAAAGAGGATGCAGTCGGCAGCTCCCCTTCCGCACAACATATCAGCTCGATCCCTTTGGCTCAAATGAACATTGCAGATTACAAACGGGTTGAGAGGCATTGACAACCATGCTCACCGCTTGGGAAAGTCCGTTCCAGCCGCAATGCAACGTGTCAGATCATTTCTCCTGCTGTGTTTTATCGCCACCACAGCGGTGGCTGTGGAGCCGCACTGGTCGCTGCAGCCGATGAAGTGTGCGGTCGTTTCGGGGGAGTCTCACCCCATCGATTTTTTTATCGGCCGAAAACTGCGCGAAAAGAAACTCACTTTTTCGGCCGAGGCTGATCGCGTCACTCTGCTCCGGCGCGTGACGCTCGACCTCACCGGCCTGCCGCCATCGCCGGCGGAGGTGCGGGCGTTTGCGCGGGATGCGCGTCCCACGGACGAGGCATTCATGGAGGTGGTCGACCGGCTTTTGGCCTCGCCGCGGCACGGCGAGCGCTGGGCGCAGCATTGGCTGGATGTCATCCGCTGGGCGGAGACGGTGGGGTTTGAAACCAACGGCGAGCGGGCCGAGGCATGGCATTACCGCGACTGGGTCATTCACGCGCTCAATGCCGATTTGCCATACGACAAGTTTCTTCGCGATCAACTGGCCGGCGACATCACCGGCGCGGATGCGGCACTGGGTTTTCTCGTCGCCGGCCCGGCGAATTTGCCCGGGCAGGTTGGCCGTGACGAGGAGGCCATGCGCTCGGCTCGGCAGGATGAACTTGACGAAGTCATCCGCACCGTGAGCCAGGGCCTGCTCGGGCTCACCATCGGCTGCGCGCGTTGTCACGATCACAAGTTCGATCCCATTCTCCAGCGCGACTACTACGGCATGCAGGCCGTCTTCGCCGGGCTGCGCTACGGCAACCGGCGTTTGCGCGGCGCACAAAACGACGAGTGGACGAGCCAAGTGCCCGCGAAACAAAAACAACTCGCCGACCTCAAGACAAAACTGGAAACACAGCGTGGGCAGTTGGAACTCCGCAAGCCGCTCGACTCAGTGCATTCCGATGAGTTTGCCCCGGTCACCGCGCGCGCCATCCGGATGAACATACGCGCCACCGCCAACGGCAGCGCGGCCTCGCTGTACGAGTTTGAAGCGTGGACAACGGACGGCACCAATGCCGCGCTCGCCTCGGGCGGCGCCAGGCCCTCGGCCTCCAGTTTTGCGTTGGCCAACCAAACGCGGCATTTTGAAAACCTCACCGACGGCTCGGTCGATCGCCGCCAAGCCTTCCCGTGGGTCGCCGCCAAGGGAGGGTCGGCTTGGCTGCGGGTGGACTTTGCCGAACCGGCCACGCTCAAGCGCATCACGTGGCACGACGGCTCCAGTGTGCCGGCCGATTACACCATCGAGGTGCAGCGGCCCGATGGCGAGTGGCAAAGGGTCGCGCACACGGAGGATCGTTTGCCGCGCAACGACGACACGCGTGCGGCCAGCCAAGTGAAACTCAAAAATCTCAGCGCGGAGCAGACGCAGGCGTTGGTTTCGCTCATTGCCACGATTCGCAAGACGGAAGGGGAACTCAATCGCCTTGCCGCCGGCCCGCAGATTTATGCCGCGAGCTTCACGACCCCCGACACCACATGGCTGCTGCGGCGCGGCGATCCCATGCAGCGCCTGGCCAAGCTGGCACCGGCCATCCCCGCAGCGCTTGGCCAAGCGGAGATCGCGCCAGGTGCACCCGAGCCACGGCGCCGCTTAGCCTTGGCCAAGCACCTCACGCAGCCAGGCCATCCGCTGACCGCGCGCGTGCTGGTCAATCGAGTATGGCAAAACCATTTTGGCAACGGTCTCGTGGACACGCCGTCGGACTTTGGCAAAATGGGTACTGCGCCCACGCACCCCGAGTTGCTCGACTGGCTGGCGCTGGAGTTCATCCGGCAAGGCTGGTCGCTGAAAAAACTGCACCGGCTCATCGTCACCTCGCGCATCTATCGGCAGGCGAGCCATCCACGCGAACAAGCATTGCGCGTGGATGCCGATGCGCGCCTGCTCTGGCGTTTCCCACCGCGCCGACTGGAGGCCGAGGCCATTCGCGATGGCATGCTGAGCGTCAGCGGCAAGTTGAACCTGAAAATGGGCGGGCGCGGGTTTGACTTTTTCAACCAGCGCGGCGGCCTCTCCGATTATGTTCCCAAGCAAACCTTCGATGCCAACGGCTGGCGGCGGATGATTTACGCGCACAAGGTTCGCATGCAGGCGGTGGATATTTTCGGCGCGTTCGACTGCCCCGACGCCGGCCAAATGAAGCCGCGCCGCACACGCTCCATCACGCCCGTCCAGTCGCTGAGCCTGCTCAACAGCCCGTTCGCCAATCGACAGGCGGCGTTTTTTGCCGAGCGCGTGAGGCGCGAGGCTGGCAACGGCGCGGCGGCGCAGATCAACCTCGCCTTCCGCTTGGCCTGCGCCCGCGGGCCCAAGCCAAGCGAGCAGCAGGCCCTGCAGCAACTCGCCACGGAACACGGCCTCGAGCAGGCCTGTCGCGTGTTGTTCAACTCCAGCGCCTTTCTCTATCTGCAATGAGCCTCAATCGCCGACAGTTCTTGACCCACACGATGCACGGTTTTTCCGGTGTCGCGCTGGCCGCGATGTTGGCGGAGGAGGCGCGCGGCGAGTCGCCGAAAATTGACCCTGCCAAACCATACACACCGAGGCCCACACATTTTGCGCCGAAGGCCAAGCGCGTGATTGAGGTGTTCTGCTCCGGCGCGTTGAGCCACGTGGACACGTTCGATTACAAGCCGGAACTGATCCGGCGACACGGCCAACCGCTGCCCGGCAATGAAAAGCTCGTCTCGTTTCAAGGCCCGAACGGCAACCTCACGCAGCCGCTCTGGACATTCCGGCCACGCGGCCAGTGCGAAAAAATGGTGAGCGATCTCGTGCCGCACATCGGCGCGCTGGCCGACGAAATTTGTTTCCTGCACTCGCTCACCAACAAATCCAACACGCACGGCCCGGCGGAAAACGTGATGAACACCGGCTTCGCGTTCGACGGCTTTCCCAGCATGGGCGCGTGGGTGAACTACGCGCTCGGCAGCGAAAACCAAAACCTACCCGCGTTCGTGGCGATCGAGGATCCGCGCGGCATGCCGCAGAGCGGCCCAAACAATTGGGCCAACGGCTTCCTGCCCGCCGCGTTTCAGGGCACGCCGTTCAGCAGCACCAAGCCGATTCGTTTCCTGCAACGGCCAAAGGGAATTTCCGCGGCCAAAGACGAAGCCGCCCGCGTCGCCTTGCGGGTTTTAGAAAAGGAAAACCAAACCGACTTCCCGAATGACGCCAACCTCGCCGCGCGCATTTCCAGCTACGAACTCGCCGCGCGCATGCAGCTTACCGTGCCCGGGGCGGCCAGCCTGAAAGCCGAGCCCGCGCACATCCGCAAACTCTACGGCGCCGACAGCGCCAACAAAAACAAGGCCGCATTTGCAAATAACTGCATCCTCGCCCGCCGCCTCGTCGAGCGCGGTGTGCGGTTCGTGCAACTTTTCAACGGCGCCTACGCCTCTGGCGGCAACATCAACTGGGACGGCCACTCAAGATTGAAGGAGCAATACGACGTGCACGGCGAGATACTCGACCAACCCGTCGCCGGGCTGCTGCGCGATTTAAAACAGCGCGGCCTGCTCGAGGACACGCTGGTCGTCTTCGCCACCGAGTTCGGCCGCATGCCGATGTTCCAAGCCGGCACGTACGGCCGCGACCACAACCCCAACGGCTTCACCGCTTGGCTCGCCGGCGCCGGCGTGAAAGGCGGCACGAGCCACGGCACCACCGATGAGTTTGGCTTCAGGGCCAGCGAGAATGTCATCACCCCGCACGATTTTCATGCCACGCTCCTGCACCTTCTCGGCCTCGATCACGAGAAACTCACCTACTACCACAACGGCATCCAGCGCCGACTCACCGACGTCCACGGCCAGGTGATCCGGGAAGCGCTGGCGTGAGTTGGTCAGCTTCCCGTGCCTTGGCCAACGTGGCGCCCTGGGTGGCGCCGTGGAGGGTGCGCTGGTCGTAGCTCCGGTCAATTTTGCGGTATTGCTTGAGCAGCAAGCGGGTGTTTTTCTGGATGTCAGTCTTCAGTTTCTCCAGGGAGGAGGAACCGCCGCAAGTGCCAAGGTATTTGTCAACCGCATAGGCAGCCCGGAGCGCAATCATGACGTGTCCCTCCTCGTGCCGCAACAGGTTGGCGCGATAGACCCTCCACTGGGTTTGCAGCAGGCCTGGGGTGGCCTTGAAATCGGTCCAGCGCGGTGTCGTGACCTTGACGTCCAAAATGACGGACCGGCTGGCAACGATCCATACCTTGCCCCGGCGTTTGAGATTAAAATCCCATGTGAGCGACCACTCGGTGAGCCCGTCATAATGTTTGCCGTCATCGCTGTTGACCGGGCCGTTGCGGTCAATCATTTGCCGCAACTCCCGCAAGTTGGAGCCGGTGACCTGATAGGTCTCGTTCTTGCGTTTCACCACCGGCGCCGCCGCAACATGCGTTGTCGCGACCAACAAAAACAAAATGGCAAGCCGAAGCGGAATCACCACAGCCAGTGTTACCCGCAAACCGCTCCCAGACAAGCCGTCAGGCCAAGCGCGAAACCTGTATGGTTCAGCATCAGAAATCAGCTTAAGAGGGAAGGCATAAAAAGACGAAAGAATGGTGCGCAGTACTGGACTTGAACCAGTGACCCCTACCGTGTCGAGGTAGTGCTCTACCAACTGAGCTAACCGCGCAACTTCAACTACTTAAGCTTAATTTTGCGTTGTCGCATTTTGGCTCGCTAACCATCCGCTAACCAAAATCTTACGCTACCTAGCAAAATCTGAGGCTTAAAAACACCATCCTCCTTGCTAGGCGGACGGACTATCTACCTCCCTATCGGCATAGGTCAAGTAAAGCCCATACACTTGCCATCAGGAGGCAGTTCGAA
>DQOE01000026.1 GCA_015658765.1 Verrucomicrobiota bacterium
CGCGGATTGCCTGGCCAAGCGCCGACAGATTCAAAAAACATCCGAGCCAAACCCGCCGCGCCCCCGCACACGCCTTGAGTGCGCGCGTCCCGTTGGTGGTTGTCATCGCCAGTTGCCGGCCTGACACCGCCTCGGCGGCCATCTCGCGCGGCGAGTTGCCCAAGTCGAAACCCACACTGCCCGAGATCTCGGCGGTGATCCGCAGGCCACCGCGCTCACCGGCCAACAGCAAATTCGGATTCGCCGCGCGCGCGGCGACCGCCTCGTCGATCGTCCCGCACGGCAGAATGCCGGTCGCGCCGTTGGCCAGGGCCACAGTCATCGTCGAGGTCGCCCGCAACACGTCGAACACCACGCAACACGTCGAGCTCAAGTCGCGCCCCGGCAGCGACTCAAACTCAACCGGCGACAACAAAACATCCAGCTTCGGGAAACTCATCTTTGGTTACTTCAATTTCAAATGAACGCGGGCGTGGTGGAACAGGTACTGCTGCGCGTAGCCAGCGTACGGGCCAAAGTGCGTGTCGGCAAACTTGCGCAGCCGCTTGGCGCTTGGCCGGCGTTTCGGGAAGTACAACCGCTGCAGTGCGCGCTCGATCCACACGTCCACCGGGAACACCTCGTGATGACCGCCAGCGAAGAGCAGCACGCAGTCGGCGATCTTTGGGCCGACACCGCGCAGCTTCATCAGTTCCTCACGTGCCTCGTCGGTGGCCATAGTCGGCAATCGCCGCCAGTCGATTTTTTCGTCGAGAATGTCGCGCGCTGCGCCGAGCAGGTTTGGTGCGCGAAAGCCAAGTTTGCACTCGCGCAATTTTTTTTCGCTGCACGCTGCGACTGCCTCGATGGTCGGAAACGCAAACGCCGGATCGTCGCCGCCGGAGGCAATCGGCTCTCCGTGCCGCTCGCTCAGCAGCGCGACCATTTGCCGGATTTGCACGATCTGCTTGGTCGCCGAGAGGATGAACGACGCGAGGCATTCCCAGTAATCCTGCCGAAGCAAACGCAGGCCGGGGAGAGCGGCGACGGCGTTGCGCATCGGTTCGTCGTCGGGAAATGTGGCGAGCACTTGGCCAAGGTCAACTTGCAGTTGCAGATATTCCTCGAGCCACGACCAGTCGCTGACCGGCTTGGCCACCTCGGCGGTGATGCCGTCCTTGGCCGCGCACAACCGAACCCAGCGGCCACCGATCACGCCTTCCCACGCTTGGCCAAGTGACTGCCAGCGAAAGGCTTGGCCACTCGCCAGCGTGGCATCTAGGTCGTAGTCGCGAACGCGAAAAGTTTTGCTGAGATCGCCCACTTGGCCAAGCGAGTGCGATGTTACTTGGCGACCGGCCCGGTGCTTTGGCGCACCAGCACCTCGGCGACGATTCGCTGCGACTCCGGCCGCTCGCCGGCGAGCAGCTTGAGCATTGTGTCGAACGATGCCATGCCGAGCCGGAACTTGGGCTGCCGCACGGTGGTCAGCGGTACGCGGTAATGTTCGCTGGTGAGGATGTTGCCGAACCCGGCCATCGACAAGTCGTCGGGAATCTTCAGCCCGCGCTCAAGGAGGACGTTCGCCGCGCCGATGGCGACAAGGTCGTTCACGGTCTGCACCGCCGTTGCCTTCGTTTGTTCCTCGAGAAAATGTTCCGCTGCCTTCGCGCCCTCGGCGATGGTCATGCCGGCGTTGAAAACGAGGCCGGGATCTTCGTCGATGTTGTTCTCGCGCAGGGCGCGCCGGTAGCCTTCCTGCCGCGAAACCGCCCGCGCCGAGAATCGCGGCCCGGCAAAAAACGCGATGCGCTTGTGCCCGAGATCGATGAGGTGCTGCGTCATCCCAAACGCCGACTCGTTGCCGAGTGACTGCACGTTGACGAAGTCGGCGCAGAATTCCGCCAGAGGCCCCATGATGACTGTCGGGATGCCGCGCTGCCGCAGCTCGCGATAGGCCGGCACATCCGGGTCGTTGCGATACACGGGCGAAAGGAAAATGCCATCGACTCGGCGCGAGATGAGGTTGCGCAAAATCGTCTCCTCGCGTTCCGCCTTGTTCCACGTGTGCGCCAGCACCAGCTCGTAGCCGTGCTCGAGCGCGCGTTGCTCGATCGCCATCACGATGCGCGCAAAAACCGGGTCTGTGGTGGCCGGGATCACCAGCCCCAGCAGGCGGGTTTCGCGGATGCGCAGGCTGCGCGCGCCGAGGTTGGGCGTGTAGCCCATGCGCTTGGCCAGGTCGCCGATGCGCAGCTTGGTCTTGGCGGCGATGTCCGGCGCGTCCCGCAACGCCTTGGAGACGGTCATCACCGAGACGCCGGCTTCGTGGGCTATGTCCTTCAGTCGAACCATGTCTCAGGCGTGCGATCCCATCCATTGCAGCTTCTGCCGCAGGGTTTTGAAAAATGAACTGTCCGGCAGCCGGGCCAACTTCACGGTGCGGCGGCTGCGGCGGATCATCACCGGGTTGCCGGCGGCCAACTCGACGACATCACGGCCATCGGCGGAGAGCGTGGCTTCCCGCTGCCGGTCGAGCACGCGCACTTCCACCGTCGATTGTTGGCCGACGATCACCGCCCGGTTGGAGAGCGTGTGCGGGCAGATCGGCGTGATCGAAAACACGCCCGCGTCCGGCGCGACAATCGCCCCGCCGGCGGCCAGCGAGTAGGCGGTCGAGCCGGTGGCCGAACTGACCACCAGCCCGTCGCAGCGGTACACCGTCAGCACTTCGCCGTTCACTTTCACCTCGAGGCGAATCATGCGCGGCACCGAGCCACGGCTGATGACAAAATCGTTCATCGCGTCGAGCCGGAACCGCCCGCCGTCGGCTTCCCCCGTGGCCGAGAGCAGCGTTCGCGACTCGACGGAAAACTCACGCGCCGCGATCGACCGGATCGCCTTGGCCAAGTCCTTCCCCGAGACGGCGGTCAGGAAGCCCATGCCGCCGATGTTCACCCCGAAGATCGGCGTGCCGGAGCCGGCCGTGTTCCTGGCCCACTGCAGCATCGTGCCGTCGCCGCCGAACACCATGACCAAGTCGGCCGAGTGCGCCTTGGTCTCGTCGGTGATTGGCTTCATCCCGGCTGCCGCCGCCAGCTTGGCCGCGCGCTGCACAATCCGCCGCGCCGTCGGTTTGGCGGCATTGGCCACGAGAGCAATTTTTTTAACCGGTTTGTTCACTTGTTAAGCAGGACGAGAAATTCTTTGTTGCCGGCCGGGCCGGTTAATGGCGACTCGGTCTCGGCAACCCACTCCAGCGGCGACTCGTCATTCACGAACGTGTGCAACTCATCGAGCACCCTCCGGTGCACTCGCGGGTCGCGGATCACGCCGTGGCCTTTGTCGGCCTCGGCTTTGCCGGCCTCGAACTGCGGCTTCACCAGCGCGACCACACGTCCGCCGGGCGGCAGCAAATCTACGGTTGCCGGCAGAATCTGTCGAAGCGAAATAAAGGAACAATCGATCACGGCCAAGTTGAACGGCTCGAACGGCTGCGGGAAGCTCGCCGGCGTGAGGTGCCGCGCGTTCGTCCGCTCCATCACCAGCACGCGCCCATCGTTGCGCAGCGTCCACGCGAGCTGCCCCTGGCCGACGTCCACCGCCGCCACCGCGGCCGCGCCTCGCTGCAGTAAACAATCTGTAAAGCCGCCGGTCGATGCGCCCAAATCGATCGCCCGCAACTTGGCGACCACGACGCCGAATGTCTCCAGCGCGTGCTCGAGTTTGTGGCCGCCCCGGCTCACGAACTTGTCCGCCGCCGCGAGCGCCAACGCGTCGCTTGGCTTGACCTTGTCGCTGGCCTTGGCTGCGCGTTGGCCGTTCAACAGCGCCTGCCCGGCCATCACCGCGCGCTTGGCTTTCTCGCGGCTTTCGCACAGCCCGCGATCGACCAGCGCCAAGTCCAGCCGCATCGGCTTGGACGGCTTGGGCATCAATTCCTTCTCCTCCATCACGGGGAACGGGTTGCTCCCGCGCTTCTTTTAGTCAGAATGTGCTCCGTGCCGCAAGGAGCGAACCCACTCACCGAGATCATCCGCGCCGAAATCGGCGACGGCGGCCCGATGCCGTTTGCGCGGTTCATGGCGCTGGCGCTGTATCATCCGGAGTTTGGCTATTACGAAAAAGACACCGGCCAAGTCGGCCGCCGGGGCGACTTCGTCACGAGCGTCAGCGTCGGCGCGGTGTTCGGCCAACTGCTCGCGTTCCGCTTCGCGAAATGGCTCGGGGCGATCGACGGGCCGGTGCGGATCGCCGAGGCCGGCGCGCATGACGGCAGCTTGGCGGGCGACATTCTCGAATGGCTCGCCGCCAACGACGAGCCGCTGTTCGAGCGGTTGACTTACTCGATCGCCGAGCCGTCGGCCAAGCGGCGGAGTTGGCAGGCCAAGCGCTTGGCCAAGTTCGCCGGGCAGGTCGAGTGGCACGACTCGCCGGCGGACGCGCCGGAGATTCGCGGCGTCATTTTCAGCAACGAGTTGCTCGACGCCTTCCCCTCGCACCGGATTGGCTGGGACGCCGCCAAGCGCGACTGGTTCGAGTGGGCGGTCAGCTGGCGTGACGGCGGATTCCGCTGGGAGCCGATCGATGGCGGCGACGCGGCTTGGCGGCGGTTGCTCCCGACTTGGCCAAGCGAGTTGCTCGATGTGTTGCCGGATCAGTACACCACCGAGCTGTCGCCGCAAGCCAACGCGTGGTGGCGCGCCGCCGCCGACAAGTTGACCGTCGGGAAGTTGGTCGCGCTCGACTACGGCCACGGCCCGGACGACTGGCCCGCTGCAAATCAGCCGGACGGAACCGTGCGCGGTTACCGCGGCCAAAAACTTGTTGACGATGTCTTGGCCGACCCCGGAGAGCAGGATCTCACCGCCCATGCCAACTTCGTCTTGGCCAAGCGCGAAGGCGAGTCGGCCGGATTGCAGACCGAACAGTTCACCTCACAGGAACGATTCCTGAACGGCACATTCGCCGAAATGCTGAAGACAGCCCCCGCGCTTGGCCAAGTGGTGGACGTGAGGCAGTTGCAAACCCTCACCCACCCGGCTCACATGGGCCGCCCGTTCCGAGTGCTCGTGCAGTCCCGATAATTTTCATCTGCAGATGACGCAGATTCGCGCAGATAAAAAAACAAATCAATCTGCGAAAATCTGCGTAATCTGCTGATTATTTAACCGGCGGATTCAGCGCAAAAATGTCCAGACGGCGGCGGGGGCGATGACGAGCGCGGGGAGGTAGTCGGCCAACTGGATGCGCCGGATTTCCAGCAGCAACAGCGGGATGCACAGCACGATGAAGCCGCCGGTCGCGGTCACGGAATCGATCAGCAATCCCGCCTCGGGCATGGCGTCGAGCCATTGCTTCACCACGACGGCCAGCAGCGTCAGCGTGCCTTGATAGACCAGCACCGGCACGGCGGAAAAGAGCACGCTCCAGCCAAATGTCGTCGCGAAGGTCATCGTCGAGATGCCGTCCATCACCGACTTGATCGCGAGGATTTCAATGTCACCGGTGAGCCCGTCCTGTATCGGCCCGAGCAGCGACATCGGCCCGACGCAAAACAGCAGCGTGCAGGTGACGAAGCCCTCGCTTGGCGGATGTTTTTCGTCCTCCTTTTGCGTAGCGGCGGTGAACTTTTTTCGTGCCCAGGCGCCCATCGAGTTGAGTCGCCGCTGGATGCCGATTTTGCCGCCGAGCCACTTGCCGGCGCTCAGTGAAAGCATCACGACAATGAACAGGTAAACGCGCATCAGCCAGCCGCGCGCCGGCTGCCCGGGGTAGCTGCCGGCGAGGCCGCCCCAAATCATCATGAAGCCGATCGCCAGCGACACCAGCGCGATGGCGAGCTTGAGATTTTGCTGCGTCTTCGCGGAGATGTTGCGGAATATGAACAGCCCGGCGAGTCCCCCGAGGAGAATGCAGGCGGTGTTGAGAATGGTGCCGAGGCCGGTCACGCGCGGAGGTTGGGCGACTCCGTTGCGGGAGACAAGGGCAATGCCGACGCCGGCAGGTTCAGCGCCGCCAGCCAGCCGGCCGCCTTGTTGAGTGTCTCCTCGTATTCGGCGGCGGGATCGGAGTCGGCGACGATACCTGCGCCAACGTGAAACCACGCCGCGCCGTCCCGGCAAACCGCCGTGCGGATCAGGATGTTGAACTGGCTCTCGCGGTTGAAGCCGAGGTAGCCGAGGCATCCGGCGTACGGGCCGCGGATGACCGGCTCCAGTTCGTCGATGATTTCCATCGCGCGAATCTTCGGCGCGCCGGTGATGCTGCCGCC
>DQOE01000321.1 GCA_015658765.1 Verrucomicrobiota bacterium
ATCGGCGCGCCGATAAAAAAGTACGTCAACAAAAGGGGATACACCTACAACCTGAGCCTCACGCCGAACCTTCGACTGCCGACCGGCAGCACCGAGGACGACTGGGCCGTGGGCGACGGAAGCTGGGACGCCGGCCTGAGCCTGAGCTATAGCTTCGAGACGCCAAAGTGGTATCACCTCTACGACCTGTACTACTGGAAAAACGGCTCCGGCCGCAACTTCGATCACGGCGATGAACTGGCGTTCGACGCCAACATCGGCTGGCACGCATGGCACGACGGCGACAACGGCCGGGGACTGTTCCTGATGCTCGACATCGCCGCGCGTCACATAGAGCCGGGTAAAAACCAAATGGTCGATCCCGCCGGTGACACCATCGCCGTCGGCCCGGTCGCGATGTATTACCACGAGGATTGGATGCTCAAGTTTGAGTATCGCCAAGTTGTTTACGACAAAGCCAAGGCGATGCGCTTCGGCGATCACCGGCGCTTTGCTGTTGGCTTCGGCCTGACATTCTGAGCGCACAAAGTCGCGAACGACGCGCTTAGCCGAGTGCTTGGCTTTGACTTTGTCGGCGCTTGGCCTTCCTATTGCCGCCGACCATGAGCAGCCAAACCCGACGCGATTTTCTTAAGCACACGACCGCCGCCGCCGCGACCCTTACGGCCGGTTGCACCACCCTGCCGCCCGCCGCCCGATTGGCCAAACGCGGCCCGTTAATCGTCTCAACATGGGGTTTCGGTAAACCGGCCAACGAACTGGCACTCAATGTGTTACAGGGTGGTGGCTCGGCGCTCGACGCCGTCGAGCAGGGCGTGCGTTTGGTGGAGTCGTCCGGCAACTCATCGGTCGGCCTCAGCGGCCTGCCCAACGCCGCCGGTGTTGTGCAACTCGACGCCTGCATCATGAACGGTCCCGGCCACCAAGCCGGCAGTGTCGCCGGTGTCGAGGGCGTGTTGCACCCCATTTCCGCCGCGCGGCTGGTCATGGAAAAAACACCGCACGTGATGCTCGTCGGCCCGGGCGCGCATTGGTTCGCCAAACAAAACGGACTCGAGGTGCGCGACGGCCAGGCGGACGTGGCAAGCTACCGCGCTTGGCTGGCCAAGCAGAAAAAGCCCGCGCCCGGCAAAGGCGACAAGCCGGAAAACCACGATACCATCGCACTGCTGATTCTCGACGCTGACGGCAACATCGCAGGCGGCTGCTCAACCAGCGGCTGGAGCGGCAAAGTGCCGGGCCGCGTCGGCGACTCGCCGATCATCGGCGGAGGCGTTTATGTCGACAACGAAGTCGGCGCAGCCGGAGCCACAGGCCTCGGCGAGAACGTCATGCGCTACTGCGCGTCGTATCAGGTCGTCGAAAACATGCGCCACGGAATGTCGCCGACCGAGGCCTGCGCCGAGGCGATCCGCCGCATCGCCAGAACCGATCCGCAGGGAATGGACCTCGCCATCAACTTCATCGCCATCAACAAGCGGGGCGAGTTCGGGGCGGCCGGCACGCAGGCCAACTTCCCCTACTCCGTCACCACGCCCGACTTCAGCGAAGTCCGCAAAGGAAAAAGTTTAAGCGAGGCGAAACAAAAGGAAGGCGGCAACGAATAAGCCCCGACAGTTGGCACTGCGAAAAACGTTTGCGTTCTCCCTCACCCCAGCCCTCTCCCGCTGGGAGAGGGAGCTTGGCCAAGTGCTACTTCAGCAGCGTGGCCAAGGTGGCTTGGTGGGTGTGGATGCGCTTGATTTCCTTCGCGGAAAGGGCACGGTTGAAACAGGCCAACTCGTCGAAAAGGCCCATGTAATTCAGGCCAATAAGGATTCGATGCTCCTTGCCGCCCCATGAAAATTGCTGGTTCCAGCCGGTGATGCTGCCCTCCTTTTTTCCATTCAAGTAGAGCATGGCGACGCCGTCCTTTTTGCCGGTGTTGAAGCGCTCCCATGTGAAGGCGACGTGCGTCCATTTGTCTTTGCTGAATGGATGCGACTTGGCCGGGACGAGCGGTCGTTGCGGCTCCGGCACTTCCTTCTTCGTCGGATTCCAAACGGCTCGATCGGCGAACGCGCCCAAGCGGAACGCGCGAGGGTTGCCGTCCTTGTTGAAGTCCACAAAAAACGAGGCGTCGTTCCATGTGTTCGGGGTGATTTGAATCGGGTCGACGTAGCCGGGATCGAGTTCGTTGATCGGATCGACCTTCAGCCAAAACGACACGGTTCCGTTCCAGTCTTTTTCGGCGAAGTGAAAATTCTTCGCGCCGCCGTAAAGCAGCCACTTGGCTTTGCGCTTGGTGAAATGCAGCGCGCCGCCGGAGAGCCCTTTGCCCTTGGCCAAGCGCGTCATCCCTTCGGTGTGGTTGCCGGCCTTGGGCTGTTTATCGACGAGTGTGAAGAGCCGCTTGTCGCCCTTGGCCAAGTCGGCGTCGGTGCCGTGGTCGAACGACGCGTAAAAAGTCAGCGCTGACTCCAGAGACGAATCGGCGGCGGTCGCCAACGTGACAGCACCGGCAAAGGCCAAGCCGATGGCCAAGTGCTGCTTCAAACTTGAAACTTCAAACTTCAAACTCTTTAAGCTTTCCCGCCGTAGACGGCGTTGGTGCCAAGTTCCTGTTCGATGCGCAGGAGTTGGTTGTACTTGGCCGTGCGATCGCTTCGGCTGAGTGAGCCGGTCTTGATCTGGCCGGCGTTGGTGGCCACGGCGAGGTCGGCGATGGTGGCGTCCTCGGTCTCGCCCGAGCGATGGCTGATGACGGTTGTGTAGTTGTTTTCCTGCGCCAAGCGGATGGCGCTGAGCGTCTCGGTGAGGGAGCCGATCTGGTTCACCTTCACGAGGATGGAGTTGGCTACGCCCTCGTCGATGCCGCGCTGGAGGAATTTCACGTTGGTGACGAACAGGTCGTCGCCGACGAGTTGCACGCGGTCGCCGATTTTGTCTGTGAG
>DQOE01000258.1 GCA_015658765.1 Verrucomicrobiota bacterium
CCTCGGCCAATGCCGATTCATCCTCGTCCTCGTGCTCGTCCCCCGTCATCGAAAAAACGGGGGGAGGAACTTGAGTGCGACTGGCCGCCTCCGCTTGCCCTGGCGGTGTCACGACATTAGCTAAATCCCATTCTCCGTGGTTCACAAAACCACCCACCGCCAATCCGCCAGCAAGCAGGGCGACCCCATTTTTTGTTGTGTGCTTCATTCCCGTCTACGCTTGGCTTTGGGGTGCTTTTGCGTGTCTTTGCGTTTGGGAAATTTGTCCGGCTTGGCCGCTCTACTGGGCTTGCGCGAGGGGCTGGGGGTTTTCTTTTTGCCCTTGGCCGCCTTGGTTTTAATGACGCGAAAGTCGGCCTGCTTTTTTTGAATGTCCACCGCCTCGATCTGCACTTTCAGTTGGTCGCCCGGCGCGATCTCGTTGCCGCGTTGCCGCCCAACGAGCCGGCCGCGCTCCGGCACAAACCGATAATGGTCGTCGCTCATGCTGAAGCGCTTGACCAAACCCTTGAGACCCAGCTCGGTGATGTCCACCATCGCGCCGATGTTGCGCACGTCGGTGACCATGGCCGTGTACGTCTCCGGTTTTTGGCGGTCGAGCTGCCGCTGAAGATGCGTCAGCAGCTTGATGTGTTTGCTGTCCATCTCGGCGTCGGCGGAGTTGCGCTCGGTGAGCGAAATGTGGTCGGCCGCCGTGGCGAGCGCGGTGTCATCGAGCTTGGCGTGCTGGTACACGATTCGGTGCACGATCAGGTCGGCGTACCGGCGAATCGGCGAGGTGAAGTGCACGTAGTCGTCCTTGGCCAGGCCGTAGTGGCCGATCGGCTCCGTCGAGTAGCAAGCGCGTTTCATGCAGCGCAGGTAGCCGATCCGGAAGACGTCCGCAAGCAGGTGGCCCTTGAGGCCCGCGAGAAATTTGCCGGCCTGTTTTTGGTCGGCCAGGTTGCCGGCGCGCAGCCCCATCAACGCCGCCCGCGCCCGGAGATCGTCGAGCTTCTCGGTGTCCGGCTTGTCGTGGACGCGGTGGATCGCCTTGACGCGTCGCCGCTTGATTTCCTTCGCGACACCCTCGTTGGCCAGGAGCATGAATTCCTCGATCAACTGGTGCGACACGTCGTTCTCCACCCGGCGCACCTCGCTCAGTCGGCCCTTGGCATCGAGCAACACCTTGTGCTCCGGCACGTCGAGATCCAGCGCGCCCGCCCGGAAGCGCGCCTGCCGCAGTTTTTGCGCGAGGCGATGGGCGTCGTGCAGCATGCGCTCGATGTCGCCGGCCGGTTCGCGACTGAGGATCGCCATCGCCTCCTCATACGAAAAACGGCGTTTCGAGCAGATAACCGTCGAGTGAAACTTCGCCTGCTCGACCTGCCCGTTCCCGCTCAGCACAAACTCCACGCTGCGCGCCAGGCGATCCACCCCCGGCTTGAGCGAGCACAGCTCGTTGCTCAGTTCCTCAGGCAGCATCGGGATGACGCGGTCAATGAGATACGTCGAGTTGCCGCGCTGCCGCGCCTCCTTGTCGAGCGCGCTCTTGGGGGTGACGTAGTGCGACACGTCGGCGATGTGCACCCACAACCGCCAGCGCCGCCCCTCGATGCGCTCCAGCGAAATGGCGTCGTCGAAGTCACGCGCATCGACCGGGTCAATCGTCACGACGCAGTGCTTGCGGCAATCCCGGCGGCCTTTGCGGTCGGCCTCCGTCACTTTCGCTCCCAAGCGCCGGGCCTCGGCCTTGACCTTGCCCGGGAAGCGCGTCGGCAACTCGTACTGCCGGATGACCGACTCGACATCGACGCCCGGCGCGCTTGGGCTGCCGATCACCTCGAGCAGTTTGCCCTCCGGCGCGTTGTGGCGCGACGGCCACTCGGTGATCTCGACCACCACCCTGTCGCCGCGCCGGGCCTTGGGCTTGGCCGCTTGGCCAAGCTTGGGCAGATAAATGTCGTGTGTGATGCGCGGGTCGCTCGGCACGACGTACCAAAGCTGCCGCGACTTCTCCAGTGTGCCGACCACCTGCGTGCGGGCGCGCTCGAGCACCTCGACCACCCGGCCGCTTGGCCCTGACGGCGCGCGCCGGCCACGGTCCTGTCGGCGCTCGGTCGATGCCGGGCGATCCACCAACACCAGCACTCTGTCGTTGTGCATCGCGGTGCGCGCGGCGTTGGGCGCGATGTCGATCGAGGGCTGCGTCGCGTCGGTGGTGACGACCCGTCCGCCGCCCCGGCGGTTCATCAGGATTCGCCCGGCGACCAAGTCCTCGTCGCCCGGCAGCGCAAAACACTTGTCGGGCAGCCGCACCACCCGGCCCAAGCGCACGAGGTTGCGTAATTCAGCCCGCACATCCTTGGCTTGCGCTTGGCTAAGCTCGAGTTTTGTGGTGATGTCATCCGCCTCGGACGGGACGTAATGTTTGCGCCCCAACAGGCGCAGAAGTCGATTTTCAAGATTCATCAGGTGATGGGCGGCTCCAGAGCCGGCCAAACCTCCAGCGCGCTTCCAGCAATTTCATTGCCACCGGCACGCTTGTATCCCGCAGCGCAAGCCCCCACAACGTTAACATTCCAAAAACTCAGGATAACTTGAGGGCAGATTTACCAGGTACAAATACGTAACGAGAAAGTGACCACCGGAAAAGTAATCGCCTTTTTTACTGGAACCATGACGCCATGACTCCTTGAAACGGGATGACGATTGAACACCGAAAAAACCGTGGGCCACTTCGCAAACAGGAAACATGGACTCTCTTTTTTGCGTGACGGTCACGCGATTCGAGTGAAAATCACGCTACGCGACGTCTCTTCGCGGCTTTAAGTTACCCTTATTATCCCTCAAAAAGAATGGCATTTTGTGTGCTATTTTTTTTTCAGTTTGGCGTTGACAACGGTTCAATTGGACACGAAGCTTCGCCTCCGTTTTACCAATAAAGGTGAAGTGTTAACTGTTAACAAAACATATTAAACCGAGAACCGCATCATGAAGCGTTATCAAAAAAACAAAGTCGGGGCCTTCACGCTCATTGAGCTGTTGGTCGTTATCGCAATCATCGCCATTCTGGCCGGCATGCTCCTGCCCGCATTGGCGAAGGCAAAGGCAAAGGCACAGCGCATCGCCTGTGTAAACAACCTCAAGCAGGTTGGCATCGCCACTCGCATCTACGCGACGGATAACCAGGATCGGTTCCCGTGGCAGGTGTCAGAGGTGGAAGGTGGTTCCGCCGAATACTTGGCCAAGGGTAAGGCATTGGAAGGTTGCAGGCACTGGCAGGCACTCTCCAACGAGCTGAGCAACCCTAAAGTGATTAGGTGCCCGCGTGATGGCAACCGCACACAAGCCAACGGCTTTATGAATGGCAAGCCTCGCGGTGCTGCAGGCAAAAACGTTGTTCCGTTTTGCGAGGGGACAGCAAAAAAACATAATAAAGGAACGTTAAGCTACAGCTACTTCCTCGGCAAGGGTGCTGACGAATCCAAGCCGAACAACATCCTGGCCGGCGACCGCAACGTCTTGTTCGGCAAGTACAACAACGACAACGACAAAAAGGCAGCTCACATCATATTCAAGAAAAAGTTCACTGCCAAGAAGACTCCAATGTGGACCGAGAGCCTGCATGAGAATCAGGGCGATCTCCTTTTGTCCGACTCATCCTGTCAGCAGGCCAGCGCCTCAAGACTCGCTCAATACATGATCGACTCGAGCGACGCGAATAACGAGATGATGTTCCCGAGCGGGAAGTAATTCATCCAATCATTCTTTCAAAGACCCTCCCGAACGGGAGGGTCTTTTTTTGTCTTCTGAGTGCGGCGACTCCGCTTTGGAGGAAAACGGGACACCGATGAACGCAGATAACAGGGTATTGAAATGAAAGAACAATCCGTGAAATCCGTGTCTGATTTACTTCACGGCCGCTTGGCCAAGCGTAAAACTGACTCGAATCTCCTCACATTTGCATTTGACTTAACGGGCGGGCGAATCTAACTTGCGTCCGTGCCAACTCATCGGGTCAATATACGATTGGCCGGCCCTGCTAAAGATTTTGAACTCATGAAAAATACACCTGTTCGTAACACACTGGGAACCAAGGTCATACTTGGCTTCACGCTGATCGAGTTGCTGGTGGTGATCGCCATCATTGCCATCCTGGCCGGCCTGCTCCTGCCGGCGTTGTCTCGCGCCAAGGACAAGGCCCACAACTCCATCGACTGGAATAACAACAAGCAAATCATGCTGGCGCTGAACATGTTCACCGGCGACAACGAGGAGTATCTGCCGCACCCCACCTGGGGCGGCAACGGGAGCGGCCCCACCGGCTGGGCTTACGCCGGCAGCGGACCGGAAAACTCCACGAAATTCCCCGCCGGCGGCAGATGTAATGTGCCCGCTCACAACTGGAAGGGCACAACATCAATGACAGCGTATCAAGGAAACCCCGGCATAGCTGGTTTAGCGAAACAGCTGGCTGGTCAGTACGAATCCTTCAAGCATGGCCAACTGGGTAATTACCTGGGGAACAACCCCCAAGTGCTGATGTGCCCCAAGGACAAAGCCACCTCCACCGGAACCAACAGTAAGCTTTTTCTCCAACGCCCAATCAAGTTGACCAGCTACACTTGGAACGGGAATATTATTTTCTTTCACAACAAACCCAGCCCTGCCACTGGCAGTTACAACGCCTCAAAGGTTCGCAAAATTTCAGCAACCGATCCCGGCGACATCGTCCAGTGGGAGACCGATGACACAACTCCGTTTTGGTTCAACGATGCCGGCAACCAGCCGCATGAGGGCATCTCCCAGCGGCACAAGACCAGTGGCACAAATAAAAACAACCGTCAGGATGTCGGCGGTGCAGCCACGGTGGGCATCGTCTCCGGTGCCTCCGTCAACCTCACCTATAAGAAATTTTATGCGATGGCCCAAACAGGGGGTCGCCCAGCCGTCCCGAACGACATCTGGTGGGGCAGCTCAAGCCGTTGAGGCCAGCAAACCATTTCACAAAAGGCGGCCCGTAAACACAGGCCGTCTTTTTTCTTTCCCTAGCGTGACGCAGCGCTTTACCTCGGGCGGGCAACATGCACGGCGATGATCCAAAAATTCACCCCTCCACTCTCCGATGGATGGTTGCCCTGTCGGTTGTCGCCG
>DQOE01000366.1 GCA_015658765.1 Verrucomicrobiota bacterium
GCGGCGACACGGTGGCCCTGTACAAGCCGGACCCGCCGCAGGGCTTGCAGCACGACGACGCCGGTTTCGTGCCATACATTCTCGTGGACCAAGTCACCTTCAGCGACACCGCGCCTTGGCCAAGCGAGGCCGACGGTTTCGGTGCCACGCTGCAGCGTGCCACCGCCAATAAGTTTGCCAACGACCCGGTCAACTGGAAGGCGGCCGCACCGAACCCCGGCCGCGCCAACCGCTCGGCTGAGATGGCAGACACCGACGCCGACGGCATGCCGGACGAGTGGGAAACCGCCTTTGGCCTCGATCCCAATAACAGCAACGACGCCGACGGCGATGCCGACGGCGACGGCTTGACCAACGTCAGCGAATACCTCGCCGGGACCGATCCCAGCGATGCAGCCAGTGCGTTGCGTTTGACCACCGTGAACTTGGCCAACAGCAAAATGAGTCTTGTTTTCGAGGCGTCACAGGGCCGGTTGATCGAAATCCAGTCCACCCCCGCGCTTGGCCAAGCAGCGTGGAAATCGGTGCTGGAGGTCGATGTAAAAAGCGACGGCCCACAGCAGGTCGAGGTTGACCTTCCGGTCGGCGAGGCCCAGTTTTTCCGGCTGCTCCTCGTGGAGTAACCCGAATGGAATCCGCCCTCACCAACGCCACCAGCCAAACCAACTTCGGCACCATCGACTGGGTGATTGTCGCGGTGTATCTGCTGCTCTCGGTCAGCATCGCCTTTTTCGTCAAGCGCTACGCCGGCAACATGACAAACTTCGTCAGCGCCGGGCGCGCGGTGGGCACGTGGCTGGGCGTTGCCACGCTGACCGGCACCGAGATGGGCCTCATCACGGTGATGTACAGCGCGCAAAAAGGATTCACAGCCGGCTTCGCGGCGTTCCACATCGGGGTTATCGCCGGCGTGGTGGCGTTGCTCATCGGCCTGACCGGCTTCATCGTCGTGCGACTGCGCGAGCACAAGGTGCTGACAATCCCCGAGTATTACGAGAAACGTTACGGCCGCCGCACTCGTATCCTCGGCGGCGTCATGTTGGCGTTTGGCGGACTGCTGAACATGGGCCTGTTCCTCAAGGTGGGGGCGATGTTCATCGTCGGCATCACCGGCATGGACCCCGACGGCAACGCTCTCAAAGTGGTGATGGTTGTGTTGCTGGCGCTGGTGCTCGTCTACACGGTCATCGGCGGGATGATCTCGGTGGTGATCACCGACTACATCCAGTTTGTCATCCTGTCGGTCGGCATCCTTGTGGCCGGTTGGCTAGCGATTGAGAGTGTTGGCTGGGATAATCTTTTCGAGACCGTCCGCACCCACAAGGGCGAGGCCGGTTTCAACCCGGTCGCAGCCGAGAGCAGTTTTGGTTTTGAGTATGTCGCGTGGATGTTTTTCCTCGGCATCGTGAACTGCGCGCTGTGGCCCACCGCCGTCGCCCGCGCGCTGGCCATGGAGAGCACCGCCTCGCTCAAGCGGCAGTACACGTGGTCGTCCATCTCGTTCGCCATCCGGATGATCATCCCGAACCTGCTCGGCGTCTGCGCGTTCGTGTTCGTGATGACCAAGGCGCCGGACTTGCAGCAGCTTTTCTCCCCGGCGGACGCCGATGTCGAGGCGGTGGACAATCTTTACGCCATGCCGATCTTCCTCGGGCGCATCCTGCCGGCGGGACTGATCGGGCTGATCACCGCCGCGATGATTGCAGCCTTCATGTCCACGCACGACGGCTATCTGCTTTGCTGGAGCACAGTGATCACGCAGGACATCATCGCGCCGCTGTTCAAGGAGCGGCTCGACAACCCGACCCGCATCAAGATCACCCGCATTCTTATCGTGCTGATCGGACTGTACATCCTTTACTGGGGCCTGTTCTACACCGGCGAGGAGGATATTTGGGATTACATGGCCGTGACCGGCGCGATCTATTTTACCGGCGCATTTTCGCTGCTCTTCGGCGGGCTGTACTGGCACCGTGCCAGCTCGACCGGCGCGGTGCTGGCGCTGCTCGTCGGCGTCACGGCGGTGTTTGGCCTTGGCCCGGTGCAGGACTACGTTCACACATACATCCCGGGCAGCATCGCCGAGCGCAACATCACCGCCACCGACGATGAGACGATCGAGTTTGAGGCGTTCAAGGAACCGGATGAGATGGAGGAATCCTTTTACCGTGACATGGTCTTTGATTTTGTGATGACACCATTCGAGCAGGCCAAGCCGTGGAACCGCAACGGACTGGAAGGATGGACCGCCGTGGTGCGAGGCCAAACCGGCCAAGAGCAAAAGGTCGAGGTCGCCTCAAGCTGGGCGGGTGAGGCGACGGCCAGCGCTTGGCCAGGTTTTGAGCCGAAGGCCGGCGACACGGTGTCGTTCTATAAGCCGGTTTCAAGTGCTCGGGTCGGGTTGATGACCATCGGCTTCACGCTATTTGTTTTCATCCTCGGTTCGCTGATTTTCCCGGATCGCAAACAAAAGGAGGCCGCCAATGAGTGATGAACTGAACGAACTATCGAGTGTGCCACCAAACACTCAATCCATGGAACCATCCGTAGAGTCACCGGTGGATCCACCTAAACTCCCACCTGTGCTGCCGTCCCGCCCTTCCAAGAAAAAAGGATCCTGGCTCTCAACCGTTATCGTCATACTGCTTTTGATGGCCGGGATCACCGCGATCGGAGTCATAATGATATTCGCCATCATGGATAATGGATGGCCAGCAGTTTTGAGAGCCGTCGAGAAAGACGGATGGGAGTGGGTTTGGAAAGTGACCCTGATTGGCACCTGTGGGCTGTTTGCACTGCTCTCGGTGCTGGTCACCGTTGGTGGCGCGCAGGACATCCGCAAGCTGTTTCGCCGCCTCCGCGAGCAGGAGGCCTCCGGCAACCCCGATTCCGACGCCTGACAGTCCTTTTGTTTTTACATCGGCCCGCACTTAGCTAACTTCAACGCAGCACCAATGGAGTTAACCATCGAGACATTTCGGCAGGAGATCGACGCGGCGATGTTGTCGTATGACCGCCACGTTGTCTGCGTCTTCAAGACGCCGGACGACTGCCTCGAGGCAATCGAGCGACTCATGCTCAAGGCGATCAAGGCCTACGAAAACCGCGTCGAGGGCATGCGCCACGGTATCGCGCTCGACAAGGAGATCACCATCATGCTCAGCCAAAGCGAGGGCGAAGCGCCCCTGTGCGGCATTTACTTCAACCTCCACACCCCGTACAGCCGTGAGCACGGCGGACGCAACATCACGCAAACCGGGGCCAAGGCGGAAGCCAACCCGCCAAACTGACGTCGCTCACTTCAGCTTGGCCTCGTCGCCCTTCCAAATCTGCCCCTCGACAATATCCGCCACGGCGTAAGTATCCCACGCCGGGCCGGACACGCGCACTTGGCCCACCTTTTTCCCAAGCCGATAGATGGCAAATTGCTGGCCAACCGCCGGCAACCCCTGCAGGCCAAAGTCAAGCACCACGAAGTTGAGCCGTTCGTTCGTGCGCACCACCTTGCCCTCCACGCGGAACGCCACCGGGGTGACAATCGTCCCGCCGCCCGGCTTGGGGACGTCGCCCCATCTGCCCGGCAGGACGCATCCCGCCAAGCCAAGCGCCGCGACCGCTGTCACCCACTTCAGCACCCCCGCAGCATAACGCTTGGCCAAGCGCGTACCACGAAAAACAGTTCCGCCTTCGCGTCGGCCAGTTGCCCTGTTACGCTTGGCCGAGCGAAATAAACCATGAGTGACACACCCATTCTTGAGATTTGCATCGACTCGGTGGCATCGGCCATCGCGGCGGAACAAGGCGGCGCGGCCCGCGTCGAGCTTTGCCAAAACCTGTTCGAGGGCGGCACCACCCCAAGCGTGGGCACAGTGTACCGAACGCTGGAGCGGGTGGGCATCAAGGTCAACGCCATCATCCGGCCACGAGGCGGCGACTTCCTCTACTCCGACGATGAGTTCGCCGTGATGCAGCACGACATCGTCGCGCTCAAGGAAATGGGCATCAACGGCGTCGTCATCGGCATGCTCAACGCCGATGGCACCATCGATGTTGAGCGCTCCAGCCAACTGATCGAACTCGCCCGCCCACTCGAGGTGACCTACCACCGCGCGTTCGACGTTACCGCCGATCCGTTCCGCAGCCTCGACGACATCATCGGCCTCGGTGTCGAGCGACTGCTCACCTCCGGACAGGAGCCGTCGGTGCTCGAGGGGGTGGAGTTGATCGCCGAGCTGGTGCGCCGCGCCAGCGACGACATCATCATCATGCCCGGAGCAGGCATCACCGAGAAAAACCTGCCGCGAATCATACGCGAAACCGGAGCGAAAGAGTTTCACGTGACCGGCAGTGCGCCGGTGCTGAGTAACATGGAGTTCCGCAACGAACGCTGCTTCATGGGCAAGGCGCTGTACGCGCCGGAGTTCTCGCTAAAAGTCACCAACCCCGACAAGATCCGCAACTACATCCAGCTGCTGAACAACCGGGAGTAAGCTTGGCCAAGCGCCGGAGTGAACCGCCAACTGAGAACCGATAAACCATTTTTCGCGTTTCCACCCTCATCCGGCCTGCGGCCACCTTCTCCCTGAGGGAGAAGGAATTCCTTGGTTCCATTCGTGTTTCTTCGCGTGAATTCGCGGTTCGAAGCCAAGCGGCACGGCTCACATCTTCGAGCGTGCCTTGTCGAGAATCTTGCGCTCGCGCTCGCTCAGGCTTTGGATTCCCTGTTCGGAAATCTTGTCAAGGATCGGATTGACCTCGCGGCTCATGAAATCCCCCTCGGCCACCTCGGCGGCATCGACCACCCTGGGCTTGCGCCAGTTCCGGCGGTGCGTGGCCGCCGATCCCTTGGCCGAGCCGTCCGAGACGAACCGAATCCTCGGCATGCCGGGCAAAAACCGCATCAACCCGCCATTCCGCACCAGCTTGGCCACGTAAAACGCACCGTACAACAGCCCGCCCAAGTGCGCCGCGTGAGCCACCGAATCCCCCGCCTCAGTCCGTATAGCCGCCAAAATGGAAACCATCGCAATCGCAAAACTACCCCAGAAAACCCAGTGAAGTTTCAGTCGGATTGGCAGTACGAAAAACAGAAGCAGATACACTTCACGATATGGGAATAACCGTGCCAGCACTCCCATGAACCCGAACACCCCCGCACTCGCCCCCACCATCGGCCCAGCAAATTGCGCCGGGAACACCGCCGCAAATCCCAGCTGAAACAGCGCCCCAACCACTCCGCTCACGAGATACAAGCCGATGATCTCCTGCCGTCCAATCGACGGCTCCAAAGCCCGACCGATAAAAAACAGGCCAAGGCCATTCATCAACAAATGCCAAACTCCCCCATGCAAAAACTGGTAAGTGAACAATTGCATTGGAAGCAGCCAGGAAATTTGGCCCGAGTCCAACGCAAGCCACTGGCCAACGATAGACTTCTCGAACATTGGCATATGTGTAGCCAAGCTGCTGGAATCGACCATGACCTGCAGCAGGAACACCACGACGTTGATCGTCAGCAAAATGGCCCATCCCGACCACGGCTGCTGCATCGATGGCGCACGGAACCGCGGTTCCTCCGGTCTCATGTAGGGTCGATCATCCAACATCGTCGAAAGGCAGTTTAACACACACGACAACCCCGGCCAATCATATCGCTTGGCCAAGACGGCAGATGCCCTCGCGAATGTCGGCCTCCGATGCCGCCCCGAAGCTCAGGCGCATCTCGTGGCTTGGCTTGGCTCGCGTCGGGTCATCGACATAACACAAGCCACCCGGCACATAGAGCACGTTACGGTCGAGCACTTGTTTGAAGAAGCGCGACTTTATTCCGGTGTTCACTTTTCGAGGCCACACAGCCCAGACATTCAACCCGCCCTCCGGTTGCTCCCACTGCACTGATCCCGGAAAATGCTCGCCCATGGCGTCTGTCATCGCCTTGGCCTTGACTCGGTAACGCCGCTGCACCTTGGCCAGATTTTCCTCGTACAGGCCGGAGGCGAGAGCGCGGCTGACGAGTTGCTGGATCAGGTGGCTCGTGCCGAAGTCGTGGTTGCCCTTGATCCGCAGCACCGGCGTCAGCAGTTCCTCCGGCAAAATGCCAAACCCCACGCGCACGCCGGTGGCAAACGGTTTGCTGTACGTGCCCGAGTAAATGACCCGATCCGCCGCGCCCTTGACCGCCAGGGCGGACGCCGACGGCGTGCCGGCAAACCCCAGCTCCCGGTACGCGGCGTCCTCCATCAGGTAAATCGGGTGCCCGGCCGCGCGCTCGTAGCGGCGCAGCAACTCCAGCGCACCCGCCTTCACCCTCAGGCTGGTTGAGCGGCTGGTCGGGTTTTGGTAATACGAAACGAGGTACAGTATTTTCAACCGAGGCAGATTGCCGTCGCGCTTTAGCGACTCGAGCACCTGCTCAAGATGCCCAAGGTCGATGCCGTCGCGATTCGTTCGCACGCCACGACCGGCGACACCGCGGCTCTGCATGATGCCGAGATAAACGAAATACGTCGGGTCCTCCACTAGTACGATGTCGTCCGGATCACACAATATCTCCGTGGCCATGTAAAGGAACTGCTGCGAGCCGTGGGTGATGACCGTGCGGCTGGCCTCGTAAGTCGCCGCTCGGCCGCGGGGGTTGCCGTCGAGTTGCCGGATGCGCCTGGCTGTCAGCTTCCGGAGCGTGGCGTCGCCAGCCGTCGAGCCGTACTGAAGCGCCGCCTGGCCAAGCGCGGCGTCACCGAGCAGCTCGTTGAGCAGCCGCCTGCTCCCCGCCACCGGCAGCGTCGGATTGTCGGTAAAACCGGCCGCCAACGAGATCAGCCTTGGACGATCCAGCTTGATGCGCATCAGCCAAGAGATAGGTGGCTCCGCAGTACGCCTCCCCATCGCCGAGAGGGCGCTAGGTTTTGAAGATTTACCAGCCATCCGAGGTCGGAGCTTGCCCAACTCGCTCCGGCTCATTGCCAGGCAATTTCCCCGGCGACGATCGTCATGACGTTGCGCCCCTTGAGCGTCCAGTCGTAGAACGGATTGTTGACGGCCATGCTGGCGGTGTCCTCACGGCGGAACACCCACTCGGCGTCGGGGTCGAACACAGTCACGTCCGCCACGGCGCCGACGCCGAGCGCGCCCCGGTCAAGGTGGATCAGCTTCGCCGGCGCGACGGTCAGCCGCTCGATCACGTCGCTGAGCGGCATGCGGCCGCTGTGATAAAGCTGCATCAGAGACACCGCCAGTTCGTTCTCAAGGCCGGTGATGCCGAACGGCGCATTGGCGAACTCGACCTCCTTTTCGTAGTCGCAGTGCGGCGCGTGGTCACTCGAGATGATTTCCAGCGTGCCGTCGGCAACACCCTCGATCACCGCCTCTCGATCGGCGGCAGAGCGGAGCGGCGGGTTCATCTTGAAGTTCGTGTCGTATTCCGGCCAGGCCGGCTTGTCGTCGTCGCCCGCCCAAAAGACGCCCTTGCCGTCGTCAGGCCAAAATTTATCGCTGCCGGCGACCGCCGAGTCGGTCAGCGTGAAATGATGCGGGCAGGCCTCGCCGGAGATCGGCACACCCCGCGACTTGGCCTCGCGAATGAGCCGCACGCTCCCGGCTGTGGTCATGTGCTGGCAATGGACGTGCGCGCCGGTTTTTTCGGCGAGCAGAATGTTGCGCGCGACGATCATCTCCTCGCCTGCGCTTGGCCAGCCGGGCAAGCCGAGTGTGTTGTTCCAGTAGCCCTCGTGCATCACGCCCGCGCCGACGAGCGAGTAGTCCTGGCAATGATCCATCACCGGCAGGTTGAACATCGTGGTGTACTCCAACGCGCGCCGCATCAGGTCGTTGTCCTGCACGCATTGCCCGTCGTCGGTGATGGCGACCACGCCGGCATTCTTGAGCGAGCCGATCGGTGCCAACTCCTCGCCGGCGATGCCCTTGGTGATCGCGCCGGTGATGAGCACGTTGACCTTGGCCGAACGCTCCGCGCTATCCTGAATCAGCGCCACCGTGCCGGGGTTGTCGATCGCCGGGCTGGTGTTGGGCATGCAGACGACAGTGGTGAAACCGCCGCGCGCCGCCGCCGCCGCGCCGGTGCTGATGGTCTCCTTGGCCGTCTGGCCCGGCTCGCGAAAGTGAACGTGAATGTCGATCAACCCGGGGCAGACGACCTTGCCGGTGACATCGATTTCCGGCGTGCCCTCCGGCGCTTGGCCAAGCGCATCACCGCCAATGGCGGCCACTTTCCCATCGGCAAGCAACAGGTCGGCGGTTTCATCAAGGCCGTGGGCGGGATCAATGAGGCGGCCTCCCTTGAGCAGCAAAGAACTCACGGGCGCACAGGCTAAAGAAGGCGGATTGACAACGCAAGCCGGGTTGGTAGCCTGCGTGCGGTTGCGGGTGTAGTTCAATGGTAGAACGGAAGCCTTCCAAGCTTCACACGAGGGTTCGATTCCCTTCGCCCGCTCCACTTCTCCACCCTTCATTCTGAACGGTTTACCGATGCGATAAAGCAGTGGGGACTCTGATTCTCACTACGGATTCAATGAGCTTCATCTGAGATTTGACGCTCCAACTCTGTGCTCTGATCTCTGTGCTTCTGTAGA
>DQOE01000102.1 GCA_015658765.1 Verrucomicrobiota bacterium
CCAGTTGATCGGGGGCGTCCAAGCCGGCATGGGCTACCTCGGCGCAGCCACCCTGCCCGACCTCCGGGCCAAGGCCCGCTACACCCGAATCAGCCCGGCCGGCCAAAAGGAAGCCGCCCCCCACGACGTCGTCGAAATGAAAGCCAGCTCCTAACCCGCTTGGCCAAGCGCTTGGGTTGCGGCGGTTTTCTTCTCCGACTTGAGGCGGAGTTGGCCGCAGGCGGCGTCGATGTCGGTGCCTTTTTCGATCCGCACGGTCACCCGGACGCCCTTGCGGTGCAGCGCGTCGCGAAACCGACCGACCGTCTCGTCGCTTGGCCGCTTTAGCTCGATGCCGTCCACGGGGTTGTACGGAATGAGGTTGACCTTGCACTGCAGCCGCTTGGCCAAGCCGCTCAACGCCTCGACCTGATCCAGCCCGGTGTTGACGTCGTCGATCAAAATGTACTCAACCCAGATCATCCGGCCCTTGGCCTGCTGATACGCCTCACAGGCGCTGATCAGTTCCTCGAGCGGATACTTGCGGTTGATCGGCATGATTTTGTCGCGCACCTCGTCGGTCGCGCCGTGCAACGAGATCGCGAGGTGATATTGCTGCGGCGTTTCGGCCAAGCGGCGGATCTGCAGCGCGAGGCCGCTGGTGGACACGGTGATCTTGCGCGCGCCGATGTTCAGCCCCCACGACGAGTTGAAAATCTCGAGCGCCCGGATGAGGTTGTCGTAGTTGGCGAGCGGCTCGCCCATGCCCATCATAACGATGTTGTTTACCAGCCCCCCCTGCGACTTGGCAGGCTCACCGCCCTTGGCCAAGTGCCAACGCTCGACGGCCAACACTTGGTCCACGATCTCGTACACGTCGAGGTTGCGCTTGTAGCCCATGAGACCGCTTGCGCAAAACTTGCAGCCGTAGGCGCAACCGACCTGCGACGAGACACAGATCGTGTGCCGGTCGCTTCTGTTGCCGTCCCTGCCGACGGATGCCGGGATCAAAACGCTCTCGATCAGTTCCCCGTCGGCGAGGCGCCAGAGGAACTTCACCGTACCGTCCCGCGAGCGTTGCTCCTTGGCCAACTCGAGTGGCTTGAGCAGAAACGAACCGGCAAGTTGGTCGCGCAACTCCTGCGGCAGATCGCTCATCTCGTCGATCGAGCAGGCACGCTTTTTGTAGAGCCAGCCGAGGATCTGCGTCACGCGATAGCTTTTGTGCCCCCACTCGGCGAGGGTGCTCTCCACCTCCTCGGCGTTGAGCGAGCGTAGTTCTCGGTTGGGTGCTTGGGTCCGGTCAGTCATTCTGGCAGATAAAATTTTTGCGTGTACTCGCGCACCATGCGGGTGGTGTCGTACTGGGCCGCCAGCGTAACCATGGCCCGGCGGATTTTCCCGATCCACGCCCTCGGGATGCCTCCATCGTCGCGGTCGTAAAAGCAGGGAATTACCTCGCCGGAAAGCACCTTGTACAGGTTCTCGCTGTCCAATTTGTCCTGCTCCTCGACGTTGTCGGCGTGTTCGTCGCAGCCGATGGCAAAGCCGTTTGTGCCATCGTAACCCTCCCGCCACCAGCCGTCCAGAATGCTCAGATTAAGGCAGCCATGGCAGGTGGCTTTCATGCCGCTCGTGCCGGAAGCCTCGAGCGGCCGGCGCGGGTTATTCAGCCAAACGTCGCAGCCAGACACCATCTGCCGCGCGACGTGCACGTCGTAATTCTCGAGGAACACCAGATGCCCGCTCAGCTTGGAGTGGTGGCTCATATGGATGATTTTTTGGATCAACCGCTTGCCCTCGTCGTCGCGCGGATGCGCCTTGCCGGCGAAGACAAACTGCACCGGCCGCCGCAGGTCGCGGGCCAAGCTCACGAGATTTTCTAAATGGTCGAAGACCAGCGGCGCGCGCTTGTAGGTGGCGAAGCGCCGGGCGAAACCGATCGTCAACGCGTCCGGGTTGAGCAGGTGATCGAACGCAATAAAGTCGCTTGGCTTCGAGCGATGCTCTTGATCCTGCAACCGCCGCCGGGCGAACTCGATCAGCTCGCGCCGCAGCCGGTAGCGCAGCGCCCAAAGCTCCTCGTCGCTGACGAACGACCCGTCCCCCATGCGCGCCCAAAACTCCGGCTTGGCCAATTCCTCCGCCCAGTCCGCCGCCGGTTCCGCTTGGCCAAGCTTGCGCCGCCAGAATTTTCGCACCGGCCCTTTCATCCAGCCGGCCAGGTGGATGCCGTTGGTCACGTGGCCGATCGGCACCTCGTCCACCGACGCCTCCGGATAAAGGCCGTGCCACATCTCGCGGCTGACCTGCCCGTGCAACTCGCTCACGCCGTTGGCCGCGCGCGCCGCCTTGAGCGCGAGCACGGTCATGCAAAATTCCTCGTTGTCGTCGTCCGGATTCACGCGGCCAAGCGCGAGCAACTCCTTGGCGCTGACGTTGAGCTGCCCGTACAGGTGCCGCACCGCGTAATCCATCAGCTCATGGCCAAAACGATCGTGACCGGCCGGCACCGGCGTGTGAGTCGTGAACAGGCACTGCCGCCTTGCCCCGGCCAGCGCCTCGTCAAAACCGGCACCCCCGGCGATCTGCTCGCGCATCAACTCCAGGGCAAGAAACGCTGCATGGCCCTCGTTCATGTGAAACACCGACGGCTCCACGCCGAGCCGCCGCAACAGCCTCACCCCACCCACGCCAAGCAGGATTTCCTGCATGATGCGCGTCGAGTTGTCGCCGCCGTACACGCGCCGCGTGAGGTCGCGAAAGTGCGGCTGGTTCGTCGGCAGATTGGCGTCGATCAGATAAACCGGGCAGCGGCCGACATTAACCACCCAGGCGCGAAAAGACACCGGCTCGGCGGCGATCTCCACCGTGCAAACCAGCGGCTGGCCGTCGTCGTCCAGCACCGGCTCGAGCGGAAGATTCTGCGGGTCAAGCTGGCTGTAATACTCCGTCTGCCAGTTCTCGGCACTGATCGCCTGCTGAAAATAGCCCTCGCGGTAAAACAGGCTGATGCCGACAAAGCCAAGGCCAAGGTCGCTGGCCGACTTGGCGTGGTCGCCGGCCAGCATGCCCAGGCCGCCGGCCGCGATCGGCAGCGTCTCGTGAAAGCCAAACTCCGCGCTGAAATACGCCACCGGCCGCTTGGCCAAGCCGGGCGCATGCTCCGCCGCCCAAGTGCCGGTCGCGCCCAGATAGGCGTCGAACTGCCGGAGCACCTCCTGCACGCGGCCGTTGAACTCCTCACCAAGCAGCCGCACCCGCAGTTCCTCGTCCGACAACTCCCGCAGCACCGCCACGGCGTTGTGATAAAGGTAACGCCACGCGCGCGGCGACAGTTCCTCGAACACATCCTGCGCATCCTGGTTCCACGTCCACCACAGGTTGCGAGCCAGCCGGTTCAGGCCGGCGACGGTGGCGTCAAGTTGATTCAGCGAGTCCACTCTTGATTTGTTGAGATCGGGGCCACATCCCCGACCTTGGGGCGGCATCCTATTGCCACGGAGGGTTCCCGGCAAGTTAGCTCAGTGTCATCGGGTCGATGTCGATGATGAGGCGGATGTCGTCGGGAATCTGCAACGCCTCCCGCTTGGCCGAGAGTTTGCGGCTGAGCGCGGACATCTGCGGGGTGCGCATCATGACCTGGTAGCGGTAGAAATTTTCGGCGCGCAGCAGCGGCGCGGGCGCGGGGCCGGCGACGACGACGTCGCCCAGTTCCCCGGCCAATTCGTCCATCTCCTTTCGCAAATGGTCGGCGAAAAACTTGACGCGATCCTCACTGCGGCCGCGCAGTGTCAACAACGCCACACGGCTGACCGGCGGGTAGCGCAGCTCCTGCCGAAACTCGATTTCCTGCTCGTAAAAACCGATGAAGTCATGCCGGCGCGCGTATTGGATCGACGGGTGAAACGGCGTGAACGACTGCACGTACACCTCGCCCTCGACGTCGCCGCGCCCGGCCCGGCCGGCCACCTGCGTGAGCAGTTGAAACGTCCGCTCGCTGGCACGGAAGTCCGGGATGTGCAGGCTCAGGTCGGCGTGAATAATCCCGACCAGCGTCACATTCGGGAAGTGCAGCCCCTTGGCGATCATTTGCGTGCCCAGCAGAATGTCGATTTTGCCTGTGCGAAAATCGCCGAGGATGCGCCGGTAATCCTCCTTGCGCTTGAGCGTGTCGGAGTCCATCCGCTTGACCTTGGCCATCGGGAAGCTCTTGGCCAGGGCGGCCTCGACCTTCTCCGTGCCCAAGCCGGCGAAGCGGATCGCCGCGTTGCCGCAACCCTCCTGCGGACACTTGTTCGGCGCGGCCTCGACGTGGCCGCAAATGTGGCACATCAATTGTTGCGCGGCGCGATGGTAGGTCAGCGACACGCTGCAATTCGGGCACTCGGCGACGAAGCCGCAGTCGGGGCACTGCAACGACGACGACCAGCCGCGCCGGTTGAGGAATAGCATCACCTGCTCTTTTTTCTCGAGCCGCTGCAGGATCGCCTCGCGCAGTTGCGGCGAGAAAATACTGATGCCCTTCTCCTTGCGACCCGCACTACGCATGTCGATCACGCGCACGAGCGGCATGTTTATATTGTCCACCCGCTCGGTGAGCGA
>DQOE01000057.1 GCA_015658765.1 Verrucomicrobiota bacterium
CCTCCACCGCTCGGTTCGCTGACCACCACCAACAGTGAGCCATCCGCAAGGGCCTGCATGCCGAGCGGGAAATCCAGTCCCGTTGCGAACCGGGTCACCCGAAAATCCACCGCGTTCACGCCGGGGCCGAGCAGTTGCAGGGGCGCCGGTTCGGCTTCCTCCTCCGTATCGCCGCCATGAGCCACCAGTTTGAGGTCGAAGCGCAGGTCGCTGCTGGTCCGGTTGGCCTGATGCACCTCCACCGCCAGCAGGTTCGCCCCCTCGATCAGTCCCGCCGGGTCGATTTCAAAGGGATAAAAATGATGTTCATCATGGCCATCGACAACGCTCGAGGCCCGGGTTTGATGGCCCATGGCGGCCGGCGACGCCGGCATGTTGTCCCGCACGATTTCCTGCCCATTCAGGTAAACCACCGCCCCATCGTCGCGCAACAATTGAAGGCTCAACGCGGGAATGGTGTCGTGGCGGTTCACCATGAACACATGGCGGAAATAGGTGGTGATATGCTTGGCGTTGGCGTTGCCGCCGAAGTCGAGGCGGGTCGTCTCGTCCCCGTCCCCGTAACCGAATGGCGCCTTGCCGGTTTTCCAGCCGGAATCTTTGAAGCCCAGCTTACTCCATGCGGCGCCTTGGTTCGAGCCGTTGTCCAGAAATTTCCAGGTGGCACCCTCGCCGACCAGCGTGAGTTGGCCCGTCCATCCATCCTCACCGTCCCCCGGCGATCCGGTCAACGTCACCAAGCCGGTCTCGGAAGCCGTCTTGCCAAACACCGCGGCGTGCGGCCCCCAGCCGCTCCAGCCCTTCTGTCCCGGTTCCTCCTTGTCGCCGTCGTTCACACAAACGCCTATGCCCAGTTTTTGGCCGGACCGGAAACGATCCACCCCGAGGGAGGCCGGGGTGAACCGGGCCTCGTAGGTCGTGACGGAACCGGCGCGCTTGACGGCCGCCTCATACGGCCCGGGCCCGCGCTCATGATCGGCGATGACTCGCCCGTCGTCGTGCAGGGCAAAATTGTACAGGTGCGTGACCGTGTCCCGGGCCGCGTTGGCGAACACCACCTGCACACCGTCACCGTTCCAGGCATTGGCACTGGCATGCTGATGGGAATCGTCGGTCACCACGACACCGAGGTAAAGCGCGTCCGATTCCCAAGCAAAGGCGACCGCGCTTGAGTGATCGTCCGGCCCCGACCAGTGGCCGCCGGCGTATTCCTCGAACAACACCAGCTTCCCGTTTTCAGCCCGGAACTTGACGTTGCCCAAAAACCGGATGTCCGCCCAGTCGGCAGCGTCGCCATCGACCTCGATGGAGGCCACACCGGCCGTAAAAGTATCCCGTCCCTCCTCAATGCCGTTGGCCATGGCGGGCAAACTCCGCATGGCAGCAGCGACGATTCCAAACAGGAGCAGTCTGCTGAGCCTCATTTCAATTCTTCACACGTCTTGCCGCCGTGTTTGCGGAGGAGGTCGGCGATCACGGTCGATCAGGTTGAGGTGATGGCGCGAAGGAAGTGGATGATCTGGTCGGCGGAAGTCTCGACGATGACGCCGGCGACGATCCAGCAGCCCAATGCCCGGGCGACTTTGTCCTTCGGCCTGGGAGGACGCTTGGCGCTGACTTGAACTTCCTCTGGTGTTGCTTCAGGCATGGTATTGTCGTTTTACTCAGGCTTGTCCACCTGCTTTGTGGTTCGCAGATAGCCGATCAAATCTATCACATCCTCGTCCCGGAGGGAAGCCAGAAGGCCCTCCGGCATCATGGAGGTTGGAATGGTTTCGCGTGACTGAATTTCAGACTTGGCCACGGTCACCGGCGGCAGGCCGACAACCCGCAGCACCAGTTGCCGGGCGTTTTCGCTCGCAAGCGTCCCGGCCAAGGTCTGTCCGCCGCGCGTGGTGACGAGCAGCAGTTGGTAGCCCTCGGGGATCTCGCCGCTGGGGTTGAGGATGTTCTCAAGAATGTAGTCGAGGTTCGCGCGGTTCGAACCGGTGATGTCCGGCCCGATCTCGCCGCCCTGCCCGTATAACTTGTGGCAGGCGAAACAGGTGCGCTCGTAAATCGCACGGCCATTGCGGACGTTGCCCTTCGCCAAGGCGTCACTGGTGAGCAGCACACGGTACTTGGCAAACGCCGCCGCCTTGTCGGCGGAGAGCGACTCCACCGCGCCCCATACATCGACAAAGCTTGGGCCGACCACACGGCGCATTTGCCGAACGACGTACGCCGGGACATCGCGGCGCGGCACCGCTCCCGACTCGATCGCCGCCGTGAGTTCGTTGCCGTACGACGGACGGGAGGCGAGCGTCTGGATCGCCGCCGTCTTGTCACCGGCAGCAAGCTTGGCGTAACGCTTCAGCAAAGCTCGCGGGTAAGTTTTCTCGTCGTAAGCCGCCATGGCGCGGATCGATTCGAGCCGCAGCGAGTTGTCGTCGAGCAAGGCAACCAAGCGGCCTTTCAGCGCGTCGTGCTCCTGGGCGGCAAGCCCGCGCAATGCGTCGCGCCGGGCATCAGTCTTGGCTTTTGCGTTATCGAGCGTGGCGAGCATGGCGGTCGCCGCGCCGGTGTCGCCGAGGATTTGCGCGATTTGCGTCGCCAGCGGCGTGCCGTACAGCTTGGCGTAGGTCGCGCCCCAACTCGGCGGCGCCTTCACGTCGCGCAGCCCCCTCAAGCCAGCGCTGAAACCGCGAAGCATATCGGCGACCTTATCTTCGCCCTGCGCTTGGCCAAGCGCGGCGGAAACGGCTTCCAACTGGCCGGCATCGACAGCGCGGCGCGCGATGTACTCGGTGACGAGCGGCAGCCGGCTGGCCCGCGCCAGCTCCATCGCGCGGGCAGGATCCGCCGGCACCATCGGTTCGATACCGTACCAGATCAGCTTGGGCAAATTGTGGTCGCCGGCATCCTCATCGTGCGCCATCAGGCCAGCAGCGATGGCCCAGCGATCGCCGAGCGACATGCGCTGCAGTGCCGAAGCGAGGTAAAGCCGCACGACCGGCGACGAATCGAGCTTGGCCATGGAGGCGAATTTACGGAGCGCTTCGCTGGATGGATTATTGTCCTCACAGAGCAGCTGAATCGACCAAGCGCGAATGTGCGCGTCTTTGTCGTCAAGGTGTTTCAGCAGCTTGGATTCGCTCAAGCCACCCGTGACATGCAACGCCCAAAGAGCACGCAAACGATGATCGGCGTTTTTATTTTTGAGGAACATTTTTTCCAAGGCGCGATGGGTGCCTTTGGCCAATTTGCCTTTGATCGCCCTGCCCTGCAGAACAACGCGAGCGCGGCGGGCGTGCCAGGCGCTGGCGCTGGTTTGGTACTCGACCAGTTTGGTATCATTGAGCTTGGCCACATCGGCGTATCGGCCTGCCCAGTCATTGGCCAAGCTCTCTTTCGGCGAGAGGCGGAAGATGCGGCCGGTGTCCTTTTGCAACACGTCCTTGCCGCAAATGTCGGCATCGTGCCAGTCGAGCACATACACGTCGCCACCCGGGCCAATCTCCATGCTGAAGCCAATCCACTGCGCATTATTGGCCTTCATGAAATCCTTGTGGTGTTTGCCAACGAAACCGGAGCCGCTTGGCACCAGTTCATCCGTCAACACGGCATGCTCATGGATATTGGCCATGAAGATTTTACCCTGGTACTCGTCGGGAAACGCATCAGATAAATAAACCCGCGCCCCGCCGTGGGCCGAGCGATGGCGGTGGTCGGCGATCGTGCGGATGTCGCTGTAAACATAAGGATTAAAGTGACGACCGCCTTGCCGATGGTAAACGCCGCCAGGAATAACGTGCCACAGATGCGGGATCACGCATGCGCTGATGAAGAACTGTCCCTTCGCGTCGTAGTCGATGCCCCACGGATTGCTGAAGCCGTGCGCGACCACCTCAAAGCGATCCTTCACCGGGTGATAACGCCAAACGCCGCCGTTGATCTGTGTGCCTTCGCCGTCGAACTCAACCTTTTTGGGGTACGCCTCTCCCGGTTTGTAAATACGACCCTCTTCTTTTGGCTTGCCGACAACCGATGGCGTGAACAAGCCCTGACAACCGTAGAGCCAGCCGTCCGGTCCCCAGTGCAAACTGTTGACCAC
>DQOE01000411.1 GCA_015658765.1 Verrucomicrobiota bacterium
GATCTTGTCGCCCGGCTGGAGCGCGGAAAAGTAAACAGCCATGTTGGCGCCGCTGCCGGAGTGGGGCTGCACGTTGGCGTGCTCGGCGCCGAAAAGCTGCTTGGCCCGCTCGATGGCCAGCTGCTCGGCCACGTCCACGTGCTCGCAGCCTCCGTACCAGCGCCTGGCGGGATAGCCCTCGGCGTACTTGTTGGTGAGCACCGAGCCCTGCGCCTGCATGACGGCCGGGCTGGTGAAGTTCTCGCTGGCGATCAGCTCGATGTTTTCCTTTTGGCGGACGGTCTCGGCTTGGATGACCTGCGCGATCTCGGGATCAACGGAGTCGAGCCGGAATTTGCCCGAGGCGCCCGCGGGTTCCATCTTGTTCACCCGCCGCTCGTGGCGGCCGCCGTCCTTGAACGGGGTCTCGATGAATGCGTCGAGGATGCGCTTGGCCAAGGGCTCATCCGTGGCGGCGGCCCCGAGGCAGAGGACGTTTGCGTTGTTGTGCTGGCGGGTGAGCTTGGCTGTCTCCTCGTCATGCGCAAGGGCGGCCCGGACGCCGGGCACCTTGTTGGCGCTCATGCTCATGCCGACACCGGTGTTGCAAATCAGCAGGCCAAGCCGGCTCTGCCCCTCGGCCACGGTTCGGGCGACCTCACGCGCGAAGTCCGGGTAGTCGGCCTTGTCCTCCGAGTCGCACCCGAAGTCGGCATACGGGATGCCTTTTTCGCCGAGATAATTACCCAGGATTTTCTTGAGTCCGTAGCCGGCGTGATCCGCGCCGAGAGCTATTTCGATCACCGGCTGCATTGAGGCGGGAACCAGGCTTTTGTTTTGTTGTATGGAGTTCAAAAGTGAGTCGATGCCCTCGCGGATCTGGTCGCGGCATTGGCAGTAAACCTCGTAGGAACCGCCGATGGGATCGGAGATTTCCCGCTCGTGCAGGGGCAGGGTGCCGTCAAATTCACGGAGCAAAAAGGCTTTGTCCGCCGCGTGCGGGAACATCAGGTTGACCATCTCCACGTGCCCGTGGGTCATGCCGATGATCATGTCGGCCTCGGCGGCGAGTTCGGCGGTCAACATCAGGCTCCGCTGGGGGGAGATGTCGATATCGAGATCCTGCATGGCGCGGATCGAATTCCCGCTTGGCGGTTGGCCGTCCTGGGCGCCCACCCCGGCAGATTTCACGTTGAGGTCAGCTTCGTTTTTCTCAATGAGACTCCTAAACAAGCCCTCGGCCATCGGGCTGCGGCAGATGTTACCGGTGCAGATGAACAGGATAGTACGAGCCATAAACTGGTCGGGCAGACTGCAGTCTGGTTTGTTCGGCGTCAACGACGGAAAAGAAATCGACACCAAAAAACCCGCCACTGTGGGCGGGCTTCTTGGCAGGGTAAAAGGAAGTGAGTCAGCGACTGCCGACTTTTCGGGTGCTGTGCTCCATCATCCACATTATGTCCTTGTTGTTTGACATGCCGACGTTCAGTGGGCGATCGGACTTGCTCATGGGTGGTGTAGTTCGCTTGTCGAGCCACTTGTGGATTTCGGCGTGCCCATCGGCAAATGAGAATCCGGCTGCCCGGTTATGGTAACTGGCGGGGTAATCCACCAGTTTGATGGTCTGGGCTGGGTAGCCGGCCATGTCGACCACGAAGTAGCCGTCGTTGATGCTGTCCTCACGTTCGTCTATCAACACAAAGGTGTCTGATGGTCCGGGGGCTGAGAAGTCCGACAGCGTGGTGAACACTTTCCAGCCGTTCGCGCTCTGGGGATACCACGGTCCGGAGGCGCCCCAGCCGGGGCCACCAACCCAGTTGCTCATCGACATGCTGCGAATGCGGGGGACCGTTATGCCCTTGTTGTTGATGCCGGTTGTGAAGTCGGCTGGGCATTTCCAGATGGCGGTGCTTTTGCCGCAATAGTCCCAGAGAGGGCTTTTATAAGTGTACGCAGCGTGGTTCCAGTTATTGGGATCTCTCTTGTTGTTGAGCGTCAGCCAGCTTCCGCCGGTCCAGTTTAGGATTTGTCTTCTTTTCAAATTCCACCCGGCGGCACCGACAAGATTATCATCATTATCCTCCGCGAAATACAGCCAAGCCATCATCATCTGCTTGTTGTTGTTCATGCAGCTGATGCCGTGGGCCTTGGCCTTGGCCTTGGACAGGGCGGGCAGGAGCATGCCAGCCAGGATGGCGATGATTGCGATGACCACCAACAGTTCGATGAGTGTGAAGGCTTTCGTTTTTCTCATGCTGGAGAATCAGCGGCTGCCAATCTTGCGTGTGCTTTTTTCCATCATCCAATACAAGTCTACACTGTTCATCATGGAGACGTTGAGTTGCATATTGCCCTTATTGATTTTTGGATAGGTTCGCTTGTCGAGCCACTTGTGGATTTCCGCGTGCCCATCGGCAAATGAAAATCCGGCTGCGCGGTTATGGTAACTGGCGGGGAAGTCCACTATCTGCTGAGACCGCGTCGGCCAGCCGGCCATATCCACGACGAAGTAGCCGTCGTTGATGCTGTCTTCCCGTTCATCCAGCATTACGAAGGTGTTGGAGGGGCCTGGAGCAACAAAGTCGGTGTCCTTGTGGAATACGCGCCATTCCAATGTTGCCACTGACGCTGGTGTCGTACAGGTGCCGCTATTGCCCCAACCAGGACCGCCCACCCAGTTGTTGATTGAACGGCTCCGGAGCCTGGGTACTGTTTTCCCCTTGTTATTGATTCCGACGCTGTTGTCGGCTGGGCAGTTGAAAACCTCAGTGCTGTTGCCGACATACGGGTAAAGGAGATTGCCTCGTCCGGCAATTTTTCTCCCCTTACTGTTGACTCCACGAATCCACAAGTCCACATCCCAGTTGTCGGACTTTTTCGGGTTGTTTTTGTCCAGCCAGTTTCCGCCGATCCACTCGGGGATTTGCTTACCGCTCATCATCTGGCCCCGGCCGGAGCCGACCAAACGGCCATCATTTTCATCGGCGTAAAAGCGCCAGGCCATGGTCAACTGATTGTTGCCGTTCATGCAGGTGATGGCCCGTGCCTTGCTCTTGGCTTTGGCCAGGGCCGGCAGGAGCAGGCCGGCCAGGATGGCGATGATGGCAATGACCACCAACAATTCAATCAATGTGAATGCTTGTGTTTTTCTCATACTTTAAAACCAGCGGCGGCCTATCGGGTGGGTTTCTCCATCATCCAATACAAATCCCGGCTGTTCGGCATGGGAACGTTGAGCGACATGTTGCCCTCGGGTGACCAACTGCGTACCAAGCAGGTATCCAAGTTGATTATAATCTAGAGCTTCGATGTTGATCGTTCAATGACCCACCAGTAATCGTTGTATCCCCTACGCTTGCCACTGTTTGCAAATCCGTTCCGAGAGGATTGACGTACCGGTTCTGTCCTTGGGATTTTGTCCTTCCAAACCTTAATTTCGGCGTGGTTGTCGGCGAACGAATAACCACAGCCTCCGTTGTGATAACTGGCAGGCAGATCAACCCAACTGCCGTCACTGGTCGGGTTCATGATGTTCCAGCCGTCATTGATACTGTCGGGATGCTCATCCACAAACACCCACAAGTCTGTCGGAGATGTTACACCCCCGCCGAAGAGTCCCGCTTGAGCCTTGCCGGTGATATCGCCCAGTTTGTTGTAGGGCTTGTGTCCACCATACCAGGTGCTTCCGCGTGCGCCTCGCTGCCCCTGACCGCCGGTGCCGTAAGCTCCGCCCTCAATGAATCCGTTCATGGAACTACTGCGAACCCGCGGCAACGTTTTTTTCCCCATCTTGCAGGTGTATTTGTCTGCGGCACACTTGTAAATACCGGGTGAGGTGGAGTAAGGGCCGAGCTTCGGGTAGAGGCGGCCGACCTGTTTTTTCGTGCCAACCAGCCAGAGAATGTTGGTGTTGTCCGGTGCGTTGGAGTTAAAGGTGATCCAACCGTTCACCCAGCCTCTAGACCCTCCTCCGTTTTGGTTGGGCGGCATATAACCGTCGTGGTCCTCACAGTACATCAGCCAGGCCAAGCCCAGTTGTTTGTTGTTGTTTAGACAGTGGATGCCGGTCGCCTTGCTCTTGGCCTTGGCCAGGGCGGGGAGGAGCATGCCGGCCAGGATGGCGATGATGGCAATGACCACCAACAATTCAATCAATGTGAACGCTTGTTTTTTCAATGTTTTCATCAAGATTAGTTTTTCATCAATATTAGTTCTCTATCCGGACTCTGTTGCTCCCGGAAAACCTGGCTCAACATACCAGCAAAAACCGTGCTGTAAAGCATATTAATTAAATGATTTGAAGGCTTTTCCCCAATAAAAAACGCCGCAAATCCAAGGCGCTAAACCGAGGGGTGAGTCACGTTCGGCCGTGTGGATTTTTCAATTCTGTCCCAGAGGAACCAAGCACCCCTGTACGGGAAACCAGCACAGCCTATAGCCCCCGGGATGCCAGTCGCTGAGTTGGCCCTGCGGAATTGTTGCTCAAAATCAGGCCCTACGGTATGTGCTCCCCAAATTGTTTAACAGAAAATGCGCTTGTTTACCTGATGATCAACGGTTCCAGTCACAACGCAGCAAGAGTCGGAACAACGTGAAACAAGAGGAGCAAAGGCCTGTTGGCATGGCCAAAAACTAACAACGAATGTGAATAAAATTTTTCATGCTGGCTAAAAAACCACTACAGCAGGATGAGTTTTCAGTTGGTTTATTGGACTGACAATCAATGCCGAACTTTACTCACTTGGCCGAAGGTCGCTTGGTGTAATCTGTTGATGTTGAATCAGGTTTATTCTCAATTTTTTGGTGCTTTCGTTTGACCAAGCGATACCAGCCAGCCCAGGAGTCCGGACACGGTTAGGGACCAAATGAAGGGGTTGAATTCCAGTAGTTGGTAGGCAGCGAATTTGTCCTCGCTCAAGTATCCTGCGATGTAAAGTGAGAGGTGGCAGCCCAAACCGCCCAACATCCCTGCGATGGCTCCCTTGGCGGTCATTTGCGGCCAGTAAAGTCCAAGCAGCACCGGCATCAGGAAACAGCCCGCCAAGCCGCTGGTGGCAAACACGATCAAATCCTGCAGGTATTGAGGCGGGTTGACCACGGCGAGCATGGCCAGTGTCCCTACCACCACCGTGACGAGGTAGGAGAGGCGTTTCAGCCGCTTTTCGCTGGCGTTGGGGTTCACACGGTTTTGGTAAATATCCCGGACCACGGCGGACGAGACCATCAGCAGAAAGCTGTCCACGCTGGACATCACGGCGGCAAACGGTGCCGCGAGCAGCAGCCCGGCCAGCCACGGCACGCCGGCGTCGCCGGTGACCTTGGCGGCGAGCTCCGGCATGATGCGGTCCGAGTCCACCTCCATGCCGGGCAGCAGGATGCGAGCGCAGCA
>DQOE01000175.1 GCA_015658765.1 Verrucomicrobiota bacterium
ATCAAACTCGCCGGAGCCAACCTGACCCAAGCCAACCTCCGAAACGCCATCGGCTTCATCCCGGCCGATCACGAAGGCATCATCCTTCAAAAGGCAACACTCCCCAACGGCACGATCGGCGACTGACTCGGTTTAGTCGCCGGGCCATGTGAATTGCACGGCGTCTCCTTCGCCGGTCAGGTGAACCGCTTGGTCGCCGACGAGCAGGTGCATCGGTTGGCCCGGTTTTTGTGGCCCGGCTAGGTTCGGCAGCAAGCCGGAGTAGCTGTTATTGCGGAAACGGTTTGGGTCGATTTCACGCTGCCAATCGCCGGCCTCGTTTTTGAATGTCCGCAGGCCGACGCTTTTGCCGTGCAGCAGGATTCCGCGCGCGCGCGGCTTCGATTCGCCGTCGAAAACAAACCGGTTGCCCTCCACCAAAATGCCGCGCGTGTGATCCCAAAGCCGCAGCCCGTTGTGCCACCACGCAAATCGCGGTTCGCCCGGCGCGATCAAACGAAACGTGTTGTCCCGAATTACGAATGCCCTCCCGTCGTTGACACTCCCGCCACCGATGCAGCCGGTGAAACGGTTGTCGCGGATCACCACGCCCCGGTTGCCGCCGGTGTCGAAGTTGAAACCGATGCCGCAGTTCGTCACCGTGTTTTCAAAAAACTCCGCCCGCTGCAAAAACGCCCCGCCCAGCGCGATGCCGTTGGTGACATTTCGGATTTCGTTGTGATGCACGCGCACGTTGACCGTGCCGTTGGCCAAGTCCGCACCCCGGTGGCTGACCATGATGCCGGTGCAGTACGGCCAAGCCGTTCCGGCGCTTGGCCCCCGGACGAAGCCCTCGACGATGCAGTGGCGAATCTCGATGACCGCGTCGCGGTAGCCCGGCAGGTTTGCGCCGTCGCCCATGCCGGAGATCACGCGGATCGGGAACACCTCGCGCCACGACGGCCGTCCGCCCTGCGCGCCAAAGCCGCTCACCCGCACCCGCTCGACCAGCGCCTCCTTGGCCAGCAAATCGACTCCGGCGACTTTTTTGAGGATCGGCCCGAGCGCCGCTTTCATGCCGCGCCAATTGCAGTCGAGCGACACGTCGGCGACCCGCAGGTTGTCAAAGTCGCGCTTGGCCAGGCGCTGCGGCCCCCAGCCGCCGCTGATGACGCTGTGATAGGCCGACTTGATTTTCCGGTGCTGCGCGCCCGGCACTAGCTTGAGGGTTGTTTTGCCGATGCCGGCACCGATCACATGCCAGCGCGGGCGCAGCCGGATGCCGTGCGTCTCGTATTCGCCCGGTAAAAACCGCAGCACCAATCCGTCGCCGTAAAAACCGTGTTCCTTGGCCAGGCGCTCGAGCGCTTGGCCAAGCTTCGTCGCCGACGAGGCGTCGATTGGCTCGACTGCGGCCTGGCCATCGCCGAACGACCCGTGCGACGCCGCCAGCCAAACCGTCTGCTCAGGAGCCGCCGGCCACTCGATCTCCTGCGCCGAAGCGCTTGGCCAAGCGACGAGCAGGACAACGAAACGAATCTGGTGGAGAAACCAATTCACAGCACTTGGGCAAGCTTGACCCGAAGCGGTTTCTTCGTCAATTGAGTGTAAAAACTGGAGTGTGGAGTAAGCGTGACTTTTTTGGGTTATGACGCGTATAACCCCTCAGTGATGAATACTCGATTGCGTTGGATCAGTTTTGTCTGCGGCTTGACCGTGGGTTCGGTTTTTGTCGGTGCGGAAACGAAGTCGCAGAATGCCCCAACGCCGCCTCCCGGCTACAAGACGCGGCTGGAGATTTTGGCGGCATTTGGCAACGGGAAACTGGAGATCGTCGAGCGGGATGTGCCGCTGCCGGATGGCGTCGTGCTGGAGAAGGACATCGAGTACGGAAACGCCGGCGGCCACTCGCTGCAGCTCGACCTGTACCGGCCGGCGAAAATCACCAAGCCGGTGCCGGCGCTGCTCTTCATCCACGGCGGCGCGTGGAAGAGCGGCAAGCGGCAGGACTACCATTTCTACACGGCGGCGTACGCCAAAAAGGGGTACGTGGTGGCCACGGCCAGTTACCGGCTGGTCGGCCAGGCGCCGTTCCCGGCGGCGGTGCAGGACTGCAAGTGCGCCGTCCGCTGGCTCCGGGCCAACGCCAAAAAGTACAACATCGACCCCGCGCAAATCGCCGTGATCGGCGGCTCGGCGGGCGGGCATCTCTCGATGATGCTCGGCTACTCGGATGATCCCGGACTCGAGGGCGACAGTGGCAACAAGGGTGTCAGCAGCCGCGTCAGTGCGGTCGTCAACATTTACGGCGTGTACGACATGACGACCCAGATTGCAAAGGACAGCGACTCGGTGAGCAACTTTCTCCAGGGCAAATCCATCGACGAGGCGCCGGAGTTGTACCGGCAATCGTCGCCACGATTTCATTTGGACAAAACCGACCCGCCCACGCTGATCCTGCACGGGACGATCGATGAGCTTGTGCCCATTGGCCAAGCGGACGCGCTGGCGGCGCATCTCAAGCGATTGAAGATCCCCCACGCCTACGGCCGGCTCGACGGCTGGCCACACACGATGGACCTGGCCAAGCCGGTCAACGACTACTGCCAGGCGATGATGGATCGTTTTTTCGCCAAGCACATCCCGCTGCCGCAAAAGAAACATTGATCCCCGGCGTTTACAAACTGGTGTTTCCCCGTTAAAATTGCGGTCTTGTGAATCGGAAAACGCTGGACAGCTTTTGTGAGAGGGGGATCGTTGGGCTGGTGCTGGCGGCGCTCGTTTTTTCGGCGCTGGCCACCGGGGCGGTCCGGCCGCCTGAGTTTGTCGTGGTGGAGTTGCTGGTGGCCGCCGCGGGCATTCTTTGGATGGCCCGCATCTGGCTTGAGCCACGCCGCAATCGCCTGCTTTTTCCGCCGGTCGGCGGGTGTCTCCTGCTCTTTCTTGGCTACGCGCTGTTTCATTATCTCCGGGCGGATGTCGAGTACACGGCCCGCACCGAGGTGCTGCGCCTGCTGGTTTATGCGCTGCTGTTTTTCGTGGTGCTGAACAATCTGCACAAGTCGGACTGGACGCAGCTTGCGCTGTACGTGCTGGTGTTTACCGGCGTGGCGATCGCCATTTACGGCATCGTGCAGGTGATTGCCGGGGTGGATCATGTCTGGCACTTCACCCGGCCGGAGCAGTACAAGGGGCGCGGCTCCGGAACATTCATCAACCCAAACCATTTCGCCGGCTTCCTCGGGATGCTGCTGCCGCTTTGCCTCGCGTCGGTGCTGACCGGCCGCATCAGCCAACCGATGCGTATCCTGCTCGGCTACTCGGCCTTGTTGTTGCTGGGCGGCGTAGCGGTGAGCATGTCGCGCGGCGGCTGGGCCTCGACCAGTCTGGCCTTGGCCGCCGTTATCGGCGTCCTCGGCTGGCGGAGACAGTTTCGACTGCGGGGCATCCTGCTGAGTTGCATCGTGTTCGGGCTTATCGGGACGTTTTTTCTGAAATCAGACTTCGCACAGGACCGGCTGCGGAACGTCAACCAGCCGGGCACGACGGGACACGTCGGCTCGCGGGCTGAATTGTGGGGCGCGGCGGTCGATGTGCGGAAGGAGGAAAAGCTGCTGGGCGTCGGGCCGGGGCATTTCGATCACCGCTTCCCGGAGTATCGGCCGGAGCGGCTGCAGTCGCGACCGGTGAGA
>DQOE01000233.1 GCA_015658765.1 Verrucomicrobiota bacterium
GACAACTACCGGCGCGTCGTCGAGTTGCTGCGCGCGGGCGCCGTCGGCTCGGTGAAGGAGGTTCACGTCTGGGTCGGCGCAAACATGGGCGGCGGCTCTCGCGGGAATACGAAGCACAAAGTTCCCGCCAACCTCGATTACGATCTCTGGCTGGGGCCGACCCGTTATCACGTTCCGTATCACCCGACGCATCATCCGTTCAAGTGGCGGCAGTGGTGGGACTTCGCCGGGGGCACGCTCGCCGACATGGGTTGCCACCACATCGACCTGAGCCACTGGGCGCTTGGCCTGCGGCACCCCAGCCGGATCGAGGTCGTCAAGGGGCCCAAGCCGGACGCCGAGGCCACGCCGTACTCGTTGGTGGTTGATTTCCATTACAAAGCCGACGGCAAACAACCCGCCACCAAGCTACGCTGGTATCACGGCGAACACCGTCCGCCTCACTTCGCCGAGGGACTCCTGCCCAAGTGGGGCAACGGCAGCCTGTTCGTCGGCAGCAACGGCATGTTGCTCGCCGGCTACGACAAGCACGTGCTGCTGCCGGAAAAGGATTTCACGGATTACGAGCGGCCCGAGCCGAGCATCCCCCGCTCGCTTGGCCATCACCGGGAATGGATTCACGCCATCAAGACCGGCGGCGCCACGACCTGCAACTTCGACTATGCCGGGCCGCTGGCCGAGGTGGTGCTGCTTGGCAACATCGCCCACCGCACCGGCGCTGCCCTCGAGTGGAATCACGGGAAAATGAAACTCACCGGCCACCCGGAAGCCGCCGAACTCATGCAGCACATTTACCGCGCCGGCTGGCAGCTTTGACCGGCGCTTGGCCAAGCGCATGAAAAACTGGCCAAGCCGGCCAACTGCATGTTAGATTTCCGCCATGCCAATCGATCAAGTACTCAAGGAAACAGAAGAGAAGATGGCTAAGTCCGAAGCGGCCATGATGCACGAGTTCGAGGGGATCCGCACCGGCAAGGCCAACCCCGCGCTGGTGGAAAACCTCATGGTGGACGCCTACGGCTCAAGCATGCGCATGCGCGACATGGCCGGCATCACTGCCCCCGAGCCGCGAATGATCCTGATTCAACCGTGGGACGCCAGCACGGTGGAAGCCATCGCCAAGGCCATCCAGGGCGCCAACCTTGGCCTCAACCCGGCGGTTGACGGCAAAGTCATCCGCATCGCCCTGCCGGAACTCAGCCAGGAACGGCGCGAGGAACTCGTCAAGGTGGCCAGGAAGATCACCGAGGACGGCCGGGTCGCCGTGCGTCACGTCCGCCGCGATGCCAAGGAGGGCCTGAAGAAATCAGCCAAGGAAGCCGGCGTCTCCGAGGACGAAATCAAGGGTGCGGAAAAACAGGTGCAAAAACTCACCGACGACTGCATCAAGAAACTCGACGACCACCTCGCCGACAAGGAAAAGGAAATCCTGACGGTGTAACGCATCAGCGAGTTCGCGTCATCAGTTTTCGTAATGGTAGCGAAGCTGTGCCACCATCAGTACATCATCCTTCACGCGGTAGACCATGCGATGCTCCTCGTTGATGCGGCGCGACCAGTACCCCTTCAGCAGATGGCGAAGCGGCTCCGGTTTTCCGATTCCGCAAAATGGATCGCGAGTCGTGTCACGGATCAATTGATTAATCCGCTTGGCCAATTTTTTGTCGGTGGCCAGCCAATACTGGTAATCCCCCCAAGCCTGCTCCGAGAACAGGAGTTTCATTCTTCGTCGATTTCGACGATTTTACGCTCGGCTCCCTCTCCCGCTTCGAGCGACTGAATGGAGGCTTGAAGCCGTTGGGCATTCGCAGGGACTCGCAGAAGATAGGACGTCTCCTCAAGCGACTCGTAATCCTCGAGCGACATCATGACCACCGCCTGGTCGCGTTTACGGGTGATAATCACTGGACTCCGATCCTCACAAACTTCATTGATCGTCGCCGCTAAATTTTCTCGAGCCGCCGTGTAGCTAATCGCTTTCATATGGACGGAATAATGTCCATGTACAGCATCCTGTCAAGTTTTGATTTTTGGACAAGGATTTCACGGATTTGCACATCTTTAATTGAGGAAATCCTAAATTCTAAAATCGAAATCCTAATCAAATTCCAATCTGGAAAACAACAATCCGTGTGAATCCGTGAAATCCGTGTCCCCTTTTCCTCCGCTGCTTACTGCTCACTTTCTCGCAGCTACTTTGGTTGATTCCGGCGGCGAGGTGAATTTTTGGAGGAGTTTTCCGGTGTTGACTTCCCAGACACGGAGGATGCCGTCGAAGCCGCCGCCGACTGCCAGCTTGCCGTCCGGTGTCACGTCGCTGGTGTGCATGAAGGCGCCGGTGTCCGGCAGGCGTCGCACTTCTCCGCCGTCTTCCTTCACGACCTTGACGACATTGTCGCCAGCTGAAACGAGCGCCTGTGTGCCGATGCCGAGGAAGTGCACGGAGGTGACTTCCTTTTTGAAGCCACCGAACGATTTCTTTTGTTCGCCGTTGAGGAGGTTCCAGATTTTCACCGCCTTGTCCGCGCCGACGCTGGCCAGCACCCGGCCGTTTCGCTGCCAACTCACGCCAAGCACATGGCCGGTGTGCCCCTCCAGCGCGCGGAGTTCCCTGCCCTGGTTGGTCTCGAAAATGCGAGCGAAGCGGTCGGTGCCACCGGAGGCCAACCGGCTGCCGTCCGGCGAAAAGGCTAGCGAACAGACCGTGTCGCTGTGCGCCTCCGGGATTCGCAACACTTCCGAGCCATCCTCCACGTTCCAAATGTAAATCTCACCGCCGCGCGACGGGAAGCCGCCGCCGGTGGCCAGCCTTTGGCCGTCCGGGCTGAAGTCGAGCGCGATCACGCGATCCTCAATCGGCGAGTCGTCACCGTCGCCGCCGATCGACTGCGCCAATGACCACCCCGGCTCCGTGGCCAACACGGCCATCTCCGGCGAGCCTCCGGCCAGGGCCAATCGCCCATCGCTTAACAGCCGAATGAACTGCGCCGGCCTGCCGGCCGGCGCAACGGGATGCGAACGAGCGCCGTTGGCAGTCGCCCAAGCCTGAACCCGGCCGTCGATGGACAGCGTGTAAATCAGCGATCCGTCGGCGGAGTATGTGGCGTCTAGGCAATCCTGCATCCCCGCAGCCGCAATCGACTTGGCCTCGGCGAGTGCGGCTTCACGCTCGGCGGGTAGCTTGCCGGCCTCGGCCTGCTCGACCCTGGCTTTTTCCAGGTTCGCCTCGGCGGTTTTTACGTTCTTTCCGGTGAAGCCGACTTCCGACTTGGCCAAGTCGATCTCGCGCGTGGCTTTGTCCATTGCGCCTCCGGCGTCAGCGATTTTTTTATCGAGATTCTTCTTCTCCTCCGGCGTTTTCTTTTTGCGTTCCTCGAGTGCGGCCAAGGCTTTGGTTTTGCCGTCGTGTTCGGCCTCTGCCGGTTTCACTTTTGCCTCGGCGGCGGCGAGCGACTGGGTCGCGGTTTGCAGTTCAGTTTCCGCCTTGGCCAGTTGCTGCTTGGTCGGCGCGTACCGATCAAGCGCGGCCTCGAACTCGTCGGCCTTGCGCTTGGCCAAGGCGGCGACGGCCTCGGCCTGCGTCGCCAAGGTTTTATCGTCCTTGGCTTTCCCTGAGACGGCGCGCGCTTCCGCCGCGAGTTGCGTGGCGTTTTGCGCGGCTGAACCAAGCTCCATCAACTCGGCGGACAGCTTGACCTTGGCGGCAGCGGCGTGAGCCTTGGCCTCGCTGGCCTTGGCCAATGCGTCCTTTGCTTTTGCGGCAAGCGCCTGCGCCGCCTTCAAGGCAGCGTCGGCCTCGGCCTTGGCTTTTGTTGCGGTCTCGATTTTTTTTGGCAGCGCGGCGATTTCTTCGGCCAGTTTTTTCAGGCCGGCCTCGGCGTTGGTCTTTTCCTTTGTTTTGTCGGCCAAGGTTTTTTCGTGCTTGGCCAGGGCATCCGTTGCCTTCTTCGCAGCGTCGTTGTCCTTTTTGAGATCCTTTTCTTTGCTCCCGACGCTGGCCTTGTGGTAGCCGACCTCGGCCTTCACGAATGCCAACGTCTGCTCAGCCCTTGCCACCGTCTCACCGGCGAGCGGATTGCCGTGTAACTGCGCCGTCGATGCCCACTTGTCCGTGTCCCAAAGTCTCGCCGTCGGGCCGCCGAGTGTCGCGACCTGTTTGCCATCGGCCCGAACCCGCAAACCGGTGATCGGCGCGCCGTGGTCAATTTCCTTTTCCACTTTGCCGTCCCCGACGTTGAGGATCACCAATTTGTTGTCGGTGCGGCCGAGCAACACTTTTGCGCCGCCCGGCAATGCCGCCAGCGCCGTGATGTCGCCACCCGGTTTCCATTCGTTCACGACTTTGCCGGGGTTGATCGCGGCCCAAATCTTGAGCGCGCCGCCGGGATGCGCCGTGGCGAGTTGCCCGTCGCTCAGCCAGGCGATGGCTTGCGCAGCCATCGGCGACGACTCGCGGGTGATGCGCTCGCCGGTCGCCGTTTCCCAGGTGCGCACCCGGCCGTCGGCGAACAGCACGGCGACGCGGTTGCCGCTGGGCGACATCGCCAGTTGCCCGGCGGCTTGGCCTGGGACTTGGTCGCGCCAAAGCGGCATCCTGCTTTGGAGATCAATCGCCTGAACGCCGCCGGCCGAGCCGGCGACAACCGCGCGCGCTTGGCCAGGCGCGACGCCGATCGCCGTGACCATCTCGCCGCCGGGCAGCAGGTTGAGCAATCCGTTCACCGATGGCGGTTGTCGCCGCCAAAGCTTGGCCACGCGATACCCGCCGGAGGCCAGGGTTTGGCCATCGGGGCTGAACGCCAGCGACTGCACCACGTCGCGATGCGCCAAGGCGGCGGTGGCGGGATTGCCCTTGGCCAAGCCGGGGTCGGCAAGGCGCGCGGCCAGTCGGCGGGTCGGCAGGTGGTACACGAAAATCTGGTTGCCGCGTCCGGCGGCGGCGTATTGGCCATCGGGCGAAATCGCCGTGGCATAAATCGGGGCGTGAGCAAAGGGAATGGGCCGCCATTTAAGCTCCTGCGCCACCTGCGCCACCTCGCCCTTGGCGCCCTCGTCGATCCATGACTTAACGAGGCCAAGCTGGTGCGGGGTGAGTTTTTTGGCGCTGACTTTGTTTCGGCGGGGCGGCATGAACGGTTTCTCGATCTGCCGGACGTGGCGCATCAACAGGCTTTCGCCGGCTTTGCCGGGAACGACCACCGCGCCGCTCTCGCCGCCCTTGGCGATGGTGGCGGGGGTCTCGAGATTGAGATCGCCCTCGGTGTCCCTGGCATTGTGGCAGGCGAGGCAGTTTTTGCGGAGGATCGGCAGAATCTCGAGGGCAAAATCGACCGGCTTGTCGCGGCTCAACACGGCGACCTCAAGTCCCGCCGGTTGCCCCGAGGCACTGAGCGGCAGTCCGGCCGAGATCAAACTCCAGGTCAACATCGTGGTCAGTATCCGATATTTCATTTCAGGTTACGGAAAGGTCTCTTTTTTTGGGCGTGATTGAAAGCTGTTTTTGGGCAAGGCCGGTGGATGGCCAGCGGCTCCGTTCATCGGTCAGGACGAAAAAAACAGCCCCGGAATTCATCTCGGGCTTTGACTTGCCAACAAAAGCATCTAGGGTGGCGAAAGACAGTAGTACGAATATCATGAGCCAACTTAAAGACCAATCCGCAGCGGGCAGCACCCGGCGCACGTTCATCAAGCAGGCTGCGGCCGTCACAGCCGTGACGGGGGCGGGCAGCATCATCAAGACGCCGGTTTACGGCCAAAGCCAGGCGCCCTCAACCGGCCGGGTGATCGGGGCCAACGACCGCATCAACGTCGGCTTCGTCGGCGTGGGCAACCAGGGTTTCAACACGCACGTTCGCCAAATCAAGAACAACGAAGCCAAGCACAACGTGCAGGCGGCTGCGGCGTGCGACGTGTTCTCAGAGTACCGCGACCGCGCGCAGGAGTTCATGGGCGTCAAGTCGGGCAATGTCTACAATGACCACCGAAAACTGCTCGAGCGCAGGGACATCGACGCAGTCGTGATCGCCACGGTGGACCACTGGCACGCGCCGGTGGCGATTGAGTCGATGGAGGCCGGCAAGCACGTGCTGATCGAAAAGCCGATGACCCGCTACCTCAGCGAGGGGTTCGACGTGTACGACACCTGCAAGCGCACCAAGCGCGTGATGCAGATCGGCGCGGTGTTTTGTCTTGAGAAAAAATGGCACAAGGCGGCGCAGTTGGTTCGCGACGGCATGATCGGGCCGCTCGTGCTAGGCCAGTCCTCCTACTGCCGCAACAGCCCCAAGGGCGAGTGGAACTACACCATCAACCCGAAGCTCACCGACGCGAGTGTCGACTGGAAACGCTGGCTCGGCAGCACCGGCACGCGCCCGTTCAACGCCGACCACTTTTTCCGGTGGCGCAAATACAATCACTACTGCTGCGGCATCCTCGGTGATTTGCTCGCGCACAAGATTCATCCGTTGATGATCGCCAGCGGCAACCCGGAATTCCCGAACCGCGTCGCCTGCCTTGGCACGAAAGAGATCACCACCGACCGCGACGTGCCGGACAACACGCAGGTGCTCGCCAACTTCCCGAGCGGCTACACGCTGATGGTCGTCGGCAGCACGGTGAACCAGCAGGGCCTGCCGGAGATGCTGCGCGGCCACCACGGCACACTCTACTTCGGCGGCGACAAGGTCGACCTGAAGCCGGAGACACCGTTCGGCGACGAGATCGACCCGGAGAGCTTCAGCGGCCTCAAGCCGAGCGGGGCGGACTTCGTCGCCGAGCACGCCGACTGGTTCGACGTCATCCGCAACGGCGGCGAAACCAAGGGCAACATCGACCTCTCGATGCGCGCCCAGGTGGTCATCTCGCTGGCTGAGATATCCGAGCGGATGAGCCTCACGCTGTTGTTTGACGAGAAGAGCCGGAAGATCACCACCGGCACCGGGCAGGAGGTTCAGCCTCTGAACTACCCGGCTTAAGCCACTGGCTGCACGCGAATTGCGAAAGCCCCGTCGCTTGACCGGGCTTTTTTTTGCGCCTTGGCCAAGCGTTCGATCCGGGCACCATCCGGAACTCCCCACTTGGCCAAGTTTTTTCTGTTTTTTTCGGCGACGCACCGGTAGGTTCCCCCCGTCCCGGCAATATCATGGTGATGTTTTCCGGTGTTCCATTTATCCAAAATACACTTAAAATGACAAAGACTCCATCGAGCGAGCTTTCACGCCGCAAGTTCATCTCACACTCCTCCGCAGCGCTGGGTGCCACCGCGTTTGGCCCATTCATTCTCCGGGGCAAAAACCTGAACAGCAAAATAAACGTCGCCGCCATCGGCGCCGGCGGCAAGGGCAGCAGCGACACGGACAACAATGCGCGTTGCGGCGCCAACATCGTCGCGCTGTGCGACGTGGACCTGGGCAGGCTGCGGGCTCGTGGCGAAAAATATCCCGGGGCCGCCACATATCAGGACTTCCGCAAGATGCTCGAAAAGGAGAAGTCCATCGATGCCGTCTCGGTGTCCACCCCGGA
>DQOE01000201.1 GCA_015658765.1 Verrucomicrobiota bacterium
CCGGCGAGCTTCCACTTGGCCGACAGGTTGCACCGGTCGTCGATGATGCCGAGCGCCAGCATGGCCACCGCGCCGCCGAGGATGGCGGCGAGTTGCCAGCCGCGCTTGGCCAAGCCGTAAGTGACTACGCGGTCGAACGATTCCGGCAACGGGCCAAGCCAGGCCCACGCGGCGACGGCGAGGATCGGCACGGCCAAGCCGGTGACAACGGCCAAGCCGCCGGCCAGCGGGACGGGATGTTTGTGAATTTTCCGGTGGCCCGGCTCGTCCAGCAGCCCGACATGTTCGCACCAGCGTCTCCACAGCGGCAGCGAGGCCGCGGAAATCACCGCGCCACCGACGAGCGCCAACAGATAGAGTCCGACCGGAAACATGAACTGCCCGGTTGGTTACGAAAAAGCGGCTTGGCCGTCGAGTCTCGATGGCCTTTTTCGAGGATCTGCTCGACAGCCAAGCGCGGACGAGTACCATCCGCGCCACGCATGCACAGGACAAAGCGCACCCAGTCGTTGTGCGTCATCGGCTTGGCGGCGGCGGTTGTTTTATCGCCTGCCCAAGCTGCGGATGACGCGAAGTTGATCGCCGCTGGCAAGGCGCTCTTTCAGTTGAAAATCTGTTTCACCTGCCATCAGGTGGACGAAAACGTGCCCGCGCCGGCCGGCATCGCCATGAAGGCGCCGAAGTTCATCGGCGGTTTTTGGGGTAAAAAACGCACCGTGACCCTCGGCTACGGCGGCCCGGAAGCCACGGTGACGTTCGACGAGGCTTACTTCGCCGAGTCGGTCCGCAAGCCGATGGACAAGGTGTCCAAGGAGGCCGCCGCGCCGATGCCGCCGCCGCCCGCCGTGAACGACGAGGAGATGAAGGCGCTCATCGCCTACGTGCGCTCGCTCAGCGAAGGCGGCGGCGCGGAGGATCCCAACGGCCTCATCGCCAAGGGCAAAATCAACAACTTCACTTACGCCGCCTACAAGGGCAGTTGGGATAAACTGCCGGACTTCTCCAAGCTCAAGCCGTTCAAAACCGGCACGGCCAAGAGCGGCACCGCTGATCCCGGCTTGGCTGGCGTGGGCGAAAACTTTGGCGTGGTGTTCGAGGGCGACATCGAGATAGCCAAGAAGGGCGACTATACGTTCAACTTGGGCTCCGACGATGGCACGCGCCTATACATAAACGGCAAGTTGGTGGTGGACAACGACGGCGTGCACGCCATGCGGGCCAAGAAGGGCAGCATCGCCCTCGAGCCGGGAGCCGCCAAGTTGAAGCTGGAATATTTTGAGAAAGGCGGCGAGGAGCAACTCGCGCTCGACATGTCCGGCCCGGGTATCAAGCGCCTCCAGTTGGCCAAACAGACCATTAAGCCACAGCGCAGGGGACAAGCCTTCCCGACCGGCAACCCGATCACTATCACCGACGAGGCGCGCATCTATCGCAACTTCATCGAGGGCGCCAGCCCGCGCGGCATCGGCGTCGGCTATCCTGAAAAAGTGAATCTCTGTTTTGATGCCAACACCATGCAGATTGCGATGCTGTGGCACGGCGCATTCATGGATGCGGCCCGTCACTGGAACGGACGCGGCCAGGGGTTCCAGCGACCGTCCGGCCACTACCTAATCCACCTCACCCGCGACCAACCATTCGCCCAGCTTGACAGCGCGGATGCAGCCTGGCCAAGGGCCGAGGGTCGCGACACCCGTGCCAAGGGCCTCCAGTTTCGTGGCTATCAACTCGTCGAGAAACGCCGGCCGGTGTTCATGTACGAGATCGGCGAACGGCTCAAGGTGGTCGACTTCATCGTTCCGAGGCAGGGCGCCCTGCCTTCGATTATCCGCATGCTCGGCGTCAACGGCACGGGCGAAGTCTGGTACCTCGCCGCCGCCGCCAAAACCATCACCGAGGAAAACGGCGGCTACAACATTGGCGGCTCGATGCTGCGCGTGAGCTTCCCCGGCTTGGGTGCCAAGCCAATCATCCGCGACAATGGCGGCCGCCAGGAACTGCTCATCAAGCTCGATGTCGTTGGCCAGGCGAGCATCCAGCAGCAGTACGAATGGAAACTGTAACCCGCCGCCCACGGAGATTTTTGAAAATGATCAAACAACTGACACGCCTCACGCTGCTCGCCGGCCTCGCGCTTGCCCAAGCGGCCGCCGATCCGGTCGAGTCCGACTACTACAAAATCGACGCCTTTCCGGTTCCCGACGGCATCGTGATGGAGACCAGCGGCATCGAGATGATGCCCGACGGCAAGCTCGCCATCTGCAGCCGGCGCGGCGACATTTACATGCTCAGCAACCCATACGGCGACCCCGCCAAGATCGAGTGGAACCTGTACGCCGAGGGCCTGCACGAGCCTCTCAACCTCTCGTTCAACGACGGCTGGCTCTACTGCACCCAGCGCGGCGAGTTGACCCAAATCAAGGACGTCGATGGCGACGGACGCGCCGACCTTTTCCAGACCGCCAATGACGGCTGGGGTATCACCGGCGACTACCACGAGTACGCCTTCGGCACCCGGCCCGACGCCAACGGCGACACGTGGATCGTCCTCTGCCTCACCGGCTCGTTCAACAGCAACATCGACTATCGCGGCTGGTGCGTGCGCGTGACCAAGGACGGCGAACTCATCCCGACCGCCAGCGGCATCCGCTCCCCCGGCGGCATCGGCCTCAACCACCTCGGCGAAGTTTTTTACGCCGACAACCAAGGCCCGTGGAACGGCTCAAGCTCGCTCAAGCCGCTCTCGCACGGCTCGTTCCAGGGCCACCCTGGGGGCTTCCGCTGGTATGACACTGCGGCCGCGAAGGCGTCGATGGGCAAGCGCCCCACCCAGCCCAAGACCAACAGCCGCTGGGTGGCCGAGCAGCCCAAGATTCCCGAGTTGGTGCCCTCGGCCATCGTGTTTCCGCACGGCATCCTGGGCAACTCAACCGCCGGTTTTGCCTACGACAGCAACGGCAAATTCGGCCCGTTCAAGAACCAGTTGCTCGTCTGCGACCAAACCTTCTCGGTGGTCAACCGCGCCTTTCTCGAGAAGGTCAACGGCGTTTACCAGGGCGCGGCGTTCTCGTTTTTGAAAGGCTTCGGCTCCGGCAATATCGCCGCCCACATGCAACCCAACGGCACGCTCTTCGTCGGCGGCACCGACCGCGGCTGGGGCGCCCGTGGAGGCAGGCGCTTCGCGCTCGACCGCGTCACGTGGACCGGCAAGATGCCGTTCGAGATACACGAGATGCGCGCCAAGCCGGACGGCTTCGAGCTGACCTTCACCCACGAGATCGATGCTATCACCGCCGCTGATCCCGCCTCCTACAGCATGAGCGCCTACACCTACATTTACCGCGCCGACTACGGCAGCCCGGTCGTCGATCAAACGACGCCCAAGATTGTCGGCGCAGAAGTGAAAGGCCCGAAGACCGTGCGCTTGACCGTGGACAAGCTCATCCAGGGGCACGTCCACGAGTTGCGAGCCAAGGGAGTGCGCTCGGCCAAGGGTCTGCCGATCCTGCACCCGGTCGGCTACTACACGCTCAACGAAATCCCGCCCGGCGACCTGAACTAATCGCTTGGCCAAGGTGGGGACGGCTGTCCCAGCCGGAGTAAAAAATGAAGCCCAGCCTGAAAAAGGCATTCACGCTGATTGAGCTGCTGGTGGTCATCGCGATCATCGCCATACTCGCAGCGTTGCTGCTGCCGGCGTTGTCGCGGGCCAAATGGAAGGCCAAGCAGATCTCCTGCATGAACAACGAAAAACAGATGGGGATCGGCAGCCAATCCTACGCAAACGATGATCCACGGGGAGTGCTCTCGGGCGTGGACTGGAACGGCCCCAAATTCAACGCCGCCTGTGACGATGACATGAACTGGCTGTTCCCGGCATTCCTGCCCAACCTCAAGTCGGTGACCTGTCCCGACACTCAAAATTTCATCCGCACCCAAGACAAACGGGGCAGGAACCTCGCCGTCCGCGTCACCGACCGGCGCTATATCGAGCGGCTCCATGGTCAGACGGAAATCTACACCGACCTGCAACGATTCGCCGCCGACAAGGGAACGAAACCGGGAATCAGCTATGAGATTTTTGGGTGCATGAACTGGAACGGGGTACCGAACAGGCGCTACACAAAGGGGTTCCCGTATGTCGGGCCGACCGGCTGCCAGGGCATCCTAAAAACCGAGTCCGTGGTCAGCAATTATGTCCACGCCAACAGCGGGTTCGGCCTCAAGGGGCACGTGACCGGGCCGTCCGAGATTTGGCTGATCAAGGAGGCCGATTATTCCTACCCCGGTGCGATGAACAATTACCCGGACGAGGGCGACAACCACGGGGACGAGGGCGAGAATGTGCTGTTCGTCGATGCACACGTGGAATTCATCAAGAAGGCAAACTACAACTACAGCCTGGAGCTGGGAAACGATGCCCTGCACTACGGGCCACGCTGAAGCGCGAGTGGCTCAATCCAAGCTTGGCCAAGCGTGATGCGCGTGCTTGCTGGCCTAGCGGTTCTTGTTCCACACTTCCGGCACGGCCACCCACATGCCTGGGTGCTTGGGGTTGGAGGTAAAATTTTTCTCGATCCAAATCTTCTCCTTGGCCATGCGGGCCGCGTGCCCGTCGTAAAAGCCGATGATTGATCCCTCGTTGTGGCGATACATGGTTGGCCCGCCGGTGCCTACATTCTTGTATGCCTGCACGCTTCCCGTCTGGCCGAGCTTGTCCCAACCGCTCTTGTAGTTGGCCCCCTTCCAGCGCGACCACCAGTCGTGACCATCGTGAAAAATCAGCTTGGCCGACGGCTCCCGGATCGCGCTGAGCCGATGCCCGGCGTGTTCATTGAAGGCAA
>DQOE01000188.1 GCA_015658765.1 Verrucomicrobiota bacterium
AAGTCGTCGAACGAAGCCAGCATCACCGTCTCAAAGTCGGTCGACTCGGGGTCGACTGTTTCTGTCGTTGTCTCAGCGGGGTCGAACGCTGCCTGATCAATGAATGCTGCCGTTGGTTCTTTGGCCGAGAACAGTGCCGCGAGGATCATCACGCCAAAGCAGGGGGCGACAGCCCGCCAAAGCATGCGAGACCAGACGGTCAGCGGATCGGGGGTCAGAAACTCGCGGATGCGTGCCATGATGCGCTTCTCAAACGCGTAAGGGACGTGTTCATTCCCGGGCAGGTTTCGGGCGAATTTCAGGAACTGCTCGTCGGCTGAGCGGGTCTCGAGTCTGTGCTGTTCCCTCACCCGTGTCATCACCCGCGCCGAGAAGTTGACAGGCACCCGTCCGTCGTTTTGAACGGATTTTGCAAGCTTCAGGAGCTTTTTCTCTATCTCATTGGCAGTCATGGCCTTGTAAGTTGACGATTGTTGCCTCCTCTAGGTTACAATCCTTTTCTCCCGGCTGAGAAACCGTTCCACGGCGGCGCGCATTTCCTTGCGGGCGCGAAACGCCTGCACTTTTACCAGCGACTCGGACCAGCCGGTGATTTCGGCGATTTCCTTGATCGTACGCCCCTCGAGTTCCTGCAGCGTAAGGACAATCCGGGCGCGGGCTGAAACCTGGTCGAGCACCGTGTGTACGAGCTCGCGCGCCTGTTCCTGTTCCTCCCGGTCACTGGCCTCTGTGATTTTGTCGAGGCGATCCTGCCAACTCTCATCGTCGAAGAGCATATCGCTGATCGTGTGGTCGGGCCGGTTGCGCTTGCGGCGCAGGGCGTCGTAGCAGGCGTTGACCGAGAGCCGCATGAACCAGTGCTCGAACGGCGCCGTGCCCTTGTAGGTGCTGAGTTTTTGGAAGGTCTTGGTGAAAATCGTCTGCACAACATCCTCGGCGTCCGACTCGTTGCGAAAGTATTTTCGCGCCATGCCGAAAACGCGCGGCTGGTAGCGGGTGATCAATTCCTCGAAGCAGTCCACATCGCCGCCGACCACGATCCCGACCAACTCCTCGTCGGTTCGAACATCAGTTTCCGGGAAAGTTTCGGTTGCCTGCATTGGACTTTGCGGGGCGATCCCGCATGAATACGAACATACAAACACAATTAGACTCCATTTGTTGCCCAAAAGTTACAGCGGATGAGTTGGGATCGATGCCCGAATCTTGCCAACTGGCGCGTTTTCTGCAACAGTCCCGCCGCATTATATGCCAAGCGAAGACGATATTTTAAATGCACTCAAGGCGGTCAAGTACCCCGGCTACTCGCGGGACATTGTCTCCTTCGGCATCGTGAAGGACGTGGCGGTGGCCAACGGCGCGGTCAGCGTTGCCATCCACCTCACCTCCGCCAACGCCGAGGCCGCCCAACAGATCAAATCCGGCTGCGAGGCCGCCCTCAAGGCGATTGACGGTGTCCGCGTCGCCCACGTGCAAGTGCATCAACCGCAGGGCGGCCAAGCGCAACCCGGCACACCCACTCCCGGCCAAGGGCCGCAAAAGGCGCCCGGCATCGCGCGGGTCGTCGCCGTGGCCAGCGGCAAGGGCGGCGTCGGCAAGTCCACCGTCTCGGCAAACCTGGCCTGCGCCTTGGCCAAGCGCGGCGAAAAGGTCGGCCTGCTCGACTGCGACATTTACGGGCCAAGCATCCCGCTGATGATGGGCGTCAACGAGCGCCCGTCCGTCACCGAGGGCGACGACAAGCTGGTGCCGCTCCAGAGCCATGGCGTCAAGCTCATGAGCATGGGCTTCCTGCTGCAGGACGACCAGCCGGTCATCTGGCGCGGGCCGATGATCATGAAGACCATCCAGCAATTCGTCATGCAGGTGGACTGGGGCGAGCTGGATTATCTGCTCGTCGATATGCCGCCCGGCACCGGCGACGCGCAGTTGTCCCTCTGCCAGACCGTGCCGCTCGACGGCGGAGTGATCGTGACCACGCCGCAGGAAGCGTCGCTCGGCGTCGTGCGCAAGGGCATTGAGATGTTCCGCAAAGTCAACGTGCCGATCCTCGGCATCGTCGAGAACATGAGCTACTTCACCGCGCCCGGCGGCGAGCGCGTCGAGATATTCGGCCACGGCGGCGGACAGGATGAGGCGGCGCGGCAGGGCATCCCGTTCCTCGGCGAGATGCCGCTCTTCACCGAGATCCGCAAGGGCGGCGACGACGGCGTGCCAGTGGTCGTGAGCCAGCCCGACTCCCTCCCCGCCGAAGTCTTCTGCCAAATCGCCCAACAACTGCAGGAGCAGCTGGCCGGTGCAGCGCGCTGATTTTTTGCCGAAAATGCCCATTTAAGCTGTTGACAAGCTGGGGGGGTTTAGTAGGTTGCGCGGCCTTTTCGCTGGTTCAGCGATTTTTTTGAACGATGCCCAATATCAAGTCAGCCAAGCGCCGGATGCGTAGTGATGCGGCCAAGCAGGCCCGTAACCGCTCTGTAAAGACGACCCTCAAGACCGCCGAGCGCCGTCTCAATGATGCCATCAAGGATGGCAACAAGGAGAACACGGAGGCGGCATTAAACGCGTCTGCGTCCGCGTACGACAAGGCCGCCAAGCTCGGGGTCATCCACTCCGCGAAGGCCAACCGCAAAAAGTCACGACTGGCCAACCGGGCCAACGCCGCCGCGTAAGCCAAGCGCAATCCCCACAGATTTTTTAAAGCCCCGCCGTGTGCGGGGCTTTTTTATGCTCGGCGGCGGTGTGGAAAAACTACTCGGTGCGGTAGCGCACGGTGACGACGGCGCGCACTTTCTTCTCGATGGTGGACGTGTCGTACATGCCCCAGCTTGCGGTCTCGGTGGAGTTGGGCCGGGTGATCTGGAAGATGCCCTGCGAGGCGGAGATGATGTTGGCCACGCGGTTGCCGCTGCTCCTGGCCAGGCGCTCGGCCCGGAGTTGGGCGTTCTCGGCGGCCTCCTCGAGCAAATCCAGTTTCAAGCCCTCGAGCTTGGTGTAGTAAAAACTGGGCGGGTAGGAGCGAAACGCGATGCCCTCCCGGATGAGTTGCGTGGACTCCTTGGCCAAGCGCTTGGCCAAGGCGACGTCGGTCGTCGTGACGGTGAATGTGTGGGTGAGCGTGTGGCTCTCGATTTCCGAGGTGGCGTGGCCCTTGGCATCGCGCTTGTAATGGGCGCTCGCGTTGATGGTGCCCTCCTCGATGGCCTCCGCGGTGACGCCGTGCTGGAGCAGGAAATTAATTGTGGTGGTGAACTGTTTTTGGAGTTCATCGTAGCCGCCGGCCAAGTCGGCGGCCCGGTGCGTGATCTGCCCGCGCCACGTGGCGAGGTCAGCGGTGATCTCCTTTTCGGCGACGCCCTTGACCGTGACGCCGTCCGTCGCGGAGCGCATTTTTTCCAGCGCCCGCCCACCGATGAACGCCGATACTACCAAGCCCAGCGACAGGATCGCCGCCACGCCGTACCACGGTTGTTTGCCTACATCAGCCACAGAATCCCCAACTGCGCCAAGCCAATCACAAAACCCAGCACAGCGCCAACCCCTTCGATGAACCGGAACTCGCGTTTCATGATGCCGAGCAGCATTTCCTCCAGCTTGTCGCTGGAAAACGCCGCCACTTTGTCGCGCACCACCGCCTCGACGTCCATGTTTTTCTCGAGGTGACTGACGAACAAATCGCCCAGTTCCGGCACCGCCTTGGCCAGGCTCTCGACCAGCGAGTGCTTGATTTTGTCCACCATGTCCGAGCCGAGGAACATTGACGCCATCGGAATCATTTGCAGCAAATTATTTTGCAGAAACTCGTCCACCTTCCCCTCGATCGTCGCGGTGACGTGTGCCACGAACTCGTCCCCTTTCAAGTGTTGCCGCACGTCCTCCATCGAGAACAACTCGCGCGCGACCAGTTGGCCAAGCTTCTCGGCCAGCGCCTGCTGCCGCTTGGGGAACACGCCCTGCACGCGCAGCCCGAGAATGCGCCGCTCCTCGCGCGGGTGAAACAGCATCCGCACGGCGAGGTAGTTCGTGCCCCAGCCGATGGCGGCGGCGATCACCGGCAACAGGCACCATGTCCACTTGAAAACTTCCGGGCCGGCTTCAGTCATTATTCGTTGGGTGCACTCTGCGATTGGGCTGCTGGCCGATGTGCTGTTCGCCGCGGCTGCGCGCCAGCGACACCTGCCGGTTACGCTCGAGCAGCCGCGACCGGCGTTCCGGCGTCAGGCCGTCGGCGCAGCGCGGGCAGCTCACCCCCAGTTCGTATTTCGGCGACCGCTTGTCGGCCTCCATGAGCGGCCAGCGGCAGCCGAAACAAATCTCGTATTCACCCTGCTCGAGCCCGTGCCTCACCGACACGCGGTGGTCGAACACAAAACAGTCGCCCTCCCAGAGGCTCTCCGCCTCGGGCGTGTTTTGCAGATAATTCAAAATGCCGCCGCGCAAATGGAACACCTCACGGAAGCCGTGCTTGAGCAGATAGGCCGACGCTTTCTCGCAGCGGATGCCGCCAGTGCAGAACATCGCGATCTTCGGATGCTTTTTCGGATCGAGATTCTGCTGCACGTACTCCGGCCACTCGCCGAACGACCCGGTCTTGGGATCGATCGCGCCACGGAACGTGCCCATCCCCACTTCGTAATCGTTGCGCGTGTCCACCACCGTCACGCCGGGGTCGCTGATGAGCGCGTTCCAGTCGCTTGGCTCGACGTATTCGCCGACCGCCTCGCGCGGGTCGGCCTCCGGCGAGTCGAGCGTGACGATCTCCGGGCGCAGCACCACTTTCATCCGGTGGAAGGTGATTCGCTCGGTGTCGGAAATGCGGGCGGACAACCCGGCCAGACGCTCGTCGCCGCGGATAAACCCGAGCACCGACTCCACCCCGGCGCTTGGCCCGGCGATGGTGCCGTTGATGCCCTCGTGCGCGAGGATGATTGTGCCCTGCACCGAGTGCCGCTCACAATGCTCCTTCAACGGCGCCCGCTTGGCCTCGAAGTCGGGCAGATCGGCGAACTGATAAAATGTGGCAACGATGGAGTCCATGCGCTTGGCCAAGCGGACGCGCCGCCGGGCCGTGGAGGATGCTGGTTTTGAGTTTGAAATTTCAAGTTTCAAGTTGGATTCCAAAAATTACTTCGACGCTTGGCCGCTTGACCGCTTGAATACCGGCCGTGCCAAGGGAGTACACGCTCAAGTCATTTCGCGCGCCGGTCGAGTTGAACATCGACTACGAGGCGGAGCTGAACGCCCAGCAGTTCGCCGCCGTTTCCGCGCCGCCGGGACCGGCGCTGGTGCTGGCCGGGGCGGGCGCGGGCAAGACGCGCACGCTGACCTATCGCGTGGCGTACCTGCTCGAGCAGGGCATCCCGGTCGACCGCATCCTGTTGCTGACGTTCACCAACAAGGCCGCTCGCGAGATGATGGATCGCGTGCAGAACCTGATCGGCGGCGACACGGCGGGGCTTTGGGGCGGCACGTTTCACTCGGTCGGCCACCGGGTGTTGCGACGGCACGCCGAGGCGGTCGGCTACCCGCAGTCGTTCACGATCATGGACCGCGACGACGCCAAGGCGTTGATGAGCGCGGCGATCGATGATGCCGGCATCGACACCAAGGCGGTGCGCTTCCCCAAGCCGGATCTCGTGTGCGACATCCTGTCGATGTCGCTCAACACCGGCCTGCCGCTTGGCCAAGTGATGGAGGAACGCTACTCGTATTTTGACACGCTCACCGACGAGATCGCCCAGGCGCACGCCGCCTACACCAAGCGCAAAGTGGCCAACGGCGTGATGGACTTCGACGACCTGCTCAACCTGTGGCTGCGGTTGCTGCGCGAAAACAAGGAGATCCGCGAGTCGTTCCAGGCGCGGTTCCAGTTCATTCTCGTGGACGAATACCAGGACACGAACCAGGTGCAATGCGAGTTGATCGACCTGCTCGGCGGTCGGCACCACAACATCATGGCGGTCGGCGACGACTCGCAGAGCATCTACTCGTGGCGCGGCGCGAATTTCCGCAACGTGCTCGAGTTCCCCGACCGGCACGACGGCACGCAGGTTTTCAAGATCGAGACGAACTACCGCAGCACGCCGGAGATTCTCGACTGCGCCAACGCCGTCATCGCCGCGAACACGCAGCAGTACGAGAAGGTGCTCGCGCCGGTGCGCGACTCCGGCATGAAGCCGGCGCTCGTCTGCTGCAACGATGCCAACCAGCAGGCGGAGTTCATCGCCCAGCGCGTGCTCGAGTTGCGCGACGAGGGCACGCCGATGGAGGGGATGGCTGTGCTGTACCGCTCACACTTTCACGCGCTCGAGCTGCAGCTCGAGTTCACGCGGCGCGACATCCCGTACGCGCTCACGAGCGGCATCCGGTTTTTTGAGCAGGCGCACGTCAAGGATGTCGCCGCGTACCTAAAGCTCCTCGTCAACCCCGGCGACGAGCTGGCGTTCAAGCGCATCGTGCTGATGCTGCCGGGCGTCGGGGCCAAGTCGGCGGCCAAGCTTTGGGCGGCGTTCGGCGCGCGCCTGGCCAAGGGGCCAAACTTGGCCAAGGCACTGCGCGACATCGCCGGCCAAGCGCCGAAAAAAGCCGCGCTTGGCTGGGAGCAGTTCGCCGAGACGCTTGGCCAACTCGACGACGAGCAGGCCAAGGGACCGGGGCATCTCATTCGCATGGTTGTCGCCGCCGGGTACGAGGATTATTTGCAGGACAAGTTTCCCAACTACTACGCGCGGCTTGAGGACATCGAGCAGGTCGCCGGCTTCGCCGGGCAATACGACATCACCGAGGCGTTCCTCAGCGAAGTGGCGCTGCTGACCAACCTCGACACCGACACAAAACGCGAGAATAACCCCGACCCGGAGCAGATTCGGCTCTCGACTATTCACCAAGCCAAGGGGCTGGAGTTCGACGTTGTGTTCGTGATGATGCTGTGCGACGGACTGTTCCCGTCGAGCCGCGCGATCGAGAGCCCCGGCGGCGAGGAGGAGGAGCGGCGGCTGTTTTACGTCGCCGTCACGCGCGCGAAAACCGAGCTGTACCTGAGCTATCCGCTGCTACGGTACATGCACGGCTCCGGCGGCGAGGCGATGCAGCAGCCCTCACGCTTCCTCGACGAAATCGACACCAGCCTCGTCGAGGAATGGAACCTGCAAAGCTTCAATCCCTACGGCTGAATGCGCTGAAACAGGGTGGAATGTTTTGGGGAGCGCACGCGCCCCCGCGTGCCGCCTTGGGCGCCCCGCCCAAGGCTAAATCCACTGAGTTGCCGATGGACGATTCCGGCGAGACGCCGGAATCCACACGCGAGGCGCGTGTGCTCCCCGCTTGGCCAAGCGCTCATGGCTGACCGTTGGTTTTGCGGGGCTTCTTTTTGCGGCGGCCGGTGTTGAGGTGACGGTTGACGGCGTTCAAATATGCCTTGGCGCTGGCCTCGATGACGTCGGTGCTCGCCCCCTTGCCGGTAACGAGGTCGCCGTCGCCAAAATCCACTTTCACGCTCACCTCGCCCAGTGCGTCCTTGCCCTGCGACACGGCGCGGATGGCGTAATCCTTCAGGCGGCCGCGCGTCTCGGTGAGGCGGTCGATCGCCTTGAGCGCGGCGTCCACCGGGCCGTCGCCGACGCCGGCGTCCTCAAGCACGGTCTCTTTTTTGGAGCGGCCGGTGGCGGCTTTTTTCAGGCGCACAGTGGCGGTGGGGACGGTGTGGTTGCCGCTTGTGACGTTGAGGTATTCCATCACCCATGTCTCGGGCACCTTCGTCATCTGCCCATCGACCAATGCGCCGAGATCGTCGTCGTACACAAACTTTTTCTTGTCGCCAATCTCCTTGAAACGGCTGAAGACGTTGTTGATCTCCTCGTCGGTCAGCTTGAAACCAAGGTGCCGGAGGCGCATGGCCATCGCGGCGCGGCCGCTGTGCTTGGTCAACGGCAGCTCGGTCTGGCCCCAGCCGACTTCCTCCGGATCCATGATCTCGTACGTCTCGCGTTTCTTGATGATGCCGTCCTGGTGAATGCCGCTCGAGTGGGCGAAGGCGTTCTCGCCGACGATCGCCTTGCTGCGCTGCACCGGCAGGCCGCTCATCCGGGCGACCAGCTTGGAGGCCTTCACGATCTGCTTCGCCGCCACGCCGCAGGTGTAACCGCTGTAAACGTCGTTGCGCGTCTTGAGCGCCATGACGATCTCCTCGAGCGCGGCGTTGCCGGCTCGTTCGCCGATGCCGTTGACGGTGCACTCGATTTGCCGCGCGCCGGCCTCAACGGCGGCGAGCGAGTTGGCCACGGCCATGCCAAGGTCGTTGTGACAATGCACGCTAATGATCGCCTTGCCGGACTGGAACTCCGGCACGGAGCCGTGCAGGTACGCGATCAATTCGCCGAACTGCCCCGGCACGGCCCAGCCGACGGTGTCGGGAATGTTCACCGTCGTCGCGCCGGCATCGACGGCCGCTTGGCAGACCTCGACGAGGAAATCCGGCTCGGTGCGGGAAGCATCCTCCGGCGAAAACTCGACGTCGGCGACGAGTTTGCGGGCGCGCTTCACGCCATCGACGGCGAGCTTGATGATCTGGCTCTGTGCCTTGCCGAGTTTGAACTCGCGGTGCAGCTTGGACGTGGCGAGGAAGACATGGATGCGTCCCTTTTTGCCGGCCGGCGCGACGGCCTTGCCGGCCGCCTCAATGTCCCTTGGCACACAGCGGGCGAGGCCGGCGATGGTCGGTCCCTTGATTTCCCGGGCGATGGTGTTGACGGCGGTGAAGTCGCCCTCGCTGATCACCGGGAAGCCGCCCTCGATCACGTCCACCTTCAGCCGGGCGAGTTGCCGCGCGACCTCGAGTTTCTCGCGCAATGTCATCGAGGCGCCGGGGCACTGCTCGCCGTCGCGGAGGGTCGTGTCAAAAATGATGATCCGGTTTTTTTTCATATCGTTGTCTCTCGATTCGGTGGTTCAACAAAAAACCCCGTTGCCTCCTGGCAGCGGGGTTGACGAAATGCTTAGTAACAAGTTCAAACCACAACCGCCCGGGCACCTCGAAGAAGCGCCAGTCCCAGTAGCAGTCGTTGTAGGCTAAAACTCGCCATCGCGCGGGAAGCTAGAGGTGGCTCCTGCCCAAGTCAACCGGTTTTTCCCAAACCGTGTTGCGCCCGCTACAGTAGCGGTAAATACCCGGTTTCACTCGCCACCGTCACCGCCCCTGTTCCCGCCGAGCGTTATCAAGGCAGTTTCAGCAGGATTCGTCTCCAGCACAACGCTTTCCGGACCCCAACCGGACCAACCCTGCAGACCGGGTGCATCCGGGTCGCTGTCAATCACCGCAACTCCAAGACCGAACTTGACGTTTTTCTGGAGACTCTCCAAGCCGATTGCTTCAGGCGAAAACGACATCTCATAAATGGTCGTGCCGGTGTGAGGATAAATCGTCTTTTGCGTGCGAAGGATCACCACGTCAAACTCGCCCTTGCCGGCAAGCTGCTTCGTATGCCCCAGCACCGAGCCTTTGACGGTGTTCGCCATCGTGTTTTTATCATATAGGGTTCCATCCCCGAGGTACGGTTCCACCAGGGCGAACAGGTACTCGCTCATGACCTCCCCCCGATTGGCATCGGTAAACAGCACCCGCACGGCATCTCCCTGATCAGCCTCCTCCTTGGTGTGATGATGCACGTCATCTTCCACAATCACGATAAGATGGATACCTTCCGGATTCCAGCCGAGCCCGATTGAAACCGAGTGATCTGTTATACCATTCCACGTGCCTTCATCATACTCTGCAAACTGAGCATAAGTCAGGTCGCCAGAAAGATAGGTCCACTGGCCTCGTTGCCCTTCGGAGGCCACCTCGAAACCGGGATTGTTAACATATTCAGATTCGAACAACTCATGAGCTTGCCCATCCAGATTTCCATCAATTTGTTGAGCCTCAAATAATTCATAATTGGGGTCGATCCGATTGAAAGGTGGCTCAAGGGGAATCGTGTAGGGCCGCAGGCGAAAAAACCGCCGGCCGTACCTTATGGTTTTGGAGTCCTTAAAAATGAACGGGGCTTTGCCGGTGTCGAACACTTTTGCCGTCCGCCAATTGACCAGGTCAAATGAGGCCTGAACTTGAAACAGGCGCGAATTGACCCGCTTTTTCTTGTTGAGAAAACCGTACCATCCGGATGTCAACGCAGTTGCCTCCAGCCGAAAACGGTCGGCCATATCGTACTCAACGATCGCCATAAAGCTCTGAAACAGGTCGGCCACGTTCATGTGGCCGAAGAACACCGCACCATCCATCGGCGTTTCCCTCGCCTTGTCGCGCGCGTTGATATCTGCGCCGTAATCCAGGAGCAACCGGGCCACATCCACAAAACCGCCGACCGCCGCGAAATAAAGCGGCGTGGCCTTGTCGTCATCACGACGGTTTACATTCGCACCGTTGGCCAACAGCAACTCGGCAATTTCAAGATGACCGTACTCGGCGGCGTAGTGCAGAGCCGTCTTGCCCGTCCAGTCGTCCACCGTGTCGATGTTTGTGCCGTCGACGATGTGGGCCTTGACCGTCTC
>DQOE01000341.1 GCA_015658765.1 Verrucomicrobiota bacterium
AAGTCGGTCCAGGGTATTTTTGAGGCGCGTTGCATCGATTGCCACGGCTCCAAAAAACAGAAGGGGGACCTTCGACTCGATAAAAAGGAGACGGCCTTGGCCGAGGTCATCCAGCCGGGCAACTCCGGCGAGAGCGAACTGGCCAAGCTGATTTCCCTGCCCGCCGACCACGAGGACATCATGCCGAACAAGGGGGAGCCGCTGACCAAGGAGCAGATCGAGGTCATCAAAAAGTGGATCGACGAGGGGGCCAACTGGCCGGACGGGCTGGTGCTGATCAGCACCAAGGATCGCGCCGCCGCAGAGGCCGCCGCCAACAAGCTGCCGGAGCCGGAAATCAAGGAGGCCCCCGTTTCCGACGCCGAGAAGGCGGCCATCGCCAGGTTGAGTTCCGGAGAGGGTATCGGGGAGAAGTTCAGCGCCCCGCTGGTGATGGCGCTGGCCCAGAACACCAAGCTGATCTATGCCAACTTTCGCCTCGTCGGCAAGAACGTCAAAGATGGCCACCTCGCTCCGCTGGCCGACATTCAAAACCTGAGCGAACTCGACCTCGCCAACACACAAATCACCGCTGCCGGTTTGGGGCATATCAAGGGGAACAAAAACCTCACGAAGCTCAGCCTCGCCAACACATCCATCGACGACGCGGCGCTGAAACAGATCGAGGGACTCACCAACCTGATGTCGCTCAACCTCTACAACACCAAGGTGACCGACGCCGGCCTGGCGAGCCTCAAGAACATGAAATTCCTGCGCAAGGTTTACGCGTGGCAGAGCGGCGTCACCGAGAAGGGCGCGGCCGAGTTGAAGAAGGCGCTGCCCAACGTGGACGTCAACCTCGGCTTCAAGCTCGCCAAGGTCGAGCCCAAGAAAGAGGAAAAAAAGGAAGAGAAAAAGGAGGAGAAAAAGGCAGTAAAGAAAGAGGAGAAGAAGGAAGTAAAGAAACCGGAAGAGAAGAAGGAGGCGCCCACACCCAAAAAAGAAGAGCCCAAGCCCGAAAAGAAGGAAGAAAAGAAAGCGGAAGTGAAGCAGGTCGCCTTCAACAAGAAATGCCCGGTCAGCGGCAAGGACGTGGATCCGGCCAAGCTCTTCGCGATCAACTTCTGCTGCGGCAACTGTCTCGCCGATTTCACCAAGGCCCCGGCCAAGCACATCGCCAAGGTCAAGGGGCCGGACAACAAGAAATGCCCGATCAGCGGCAAGGACATCGACGCATCCAAGCAATTCGTGATCGGCTTCTGCTGCGGCAACTGCCTCGCCGACTTCACCAAGGCCCCAGCCAAGCACATCGCCAAGGTGAAGAAATAAACGAGCGAACGATTTTTCGAGAGGCCCGGATGGATTTGGAAGCTCCCCAATTCCAAATGAAGCGAAATTCTTCAGCTATTGGGCCAACGGTGTAAACTCATCACAGCCCCAGCGGGGCGAAATGAGTCTCATTTTGCCCCGTCGGGGCAATTCCCCTCATCCTTAATTTGTCTCGGGTTGTTTCTTGAACATAAACGACAATGAGAAGAATAACCAATCTGCGCATATCGGCGGCATCTGCGGATAAAAAAAGAGCCGGTCCGATGATTGAAGAATCAGCACAGCAAACTTTGGCCAAGCGCTTGCCGCACGGCACCGACGCCGTTACCTTGGCCAAGCGCTTGGTTTGATGGACGAGTTGCAGGAACAATTTGACGACGCCACGTTCGCCTTCAGCCAGGGCGAGTACGGGCAGGCAGCTGCCGGCTTTGAGGCGATCCTTGCGGCGGACGAAAACCACTTCGATGCCCGCATGTCGCTGAGTATGGCGTTGTGCCGGCTGGAGCAGTACGAGCGGGCGATTGAGGAGGGTCACAAGGCCGAGAAACTGCGCCCCAATGACCAGTTGGTGCATACGAACCTCTCGCTGTTTTACGTGAAAATCGGCAACAAGGATGCCGCCGAGCATCACGGGCTCCAGTCGAAGATCGCCTCGTGGAAACAGCCCGGCGCGGCCGCGCCCCCAAGTGACGAAGGCGGTGACGAGTTGCAAATGGCCAAGCCGAAGGCGGAGTCGTTCAAGCTGCCGGGCAAGTTCCCCGACATGCCGTGGCGGAAGAATCGCAACAAAGGCAAAGCGGAGGGCGACGCTGATGAGTGACGGGTTTGTGCGGGTTGCCGCGTGCGACGAACTGCGGAAGGACGGCGGCATCCAGCGCACGGTCGGCGATCGCGAAGTCGGCCTGTTCAAACTCGGCGACGGGGTGTGCGCCATTGACGGCGTCTGCCCGCACGTCGGCGGCCCGCTGGGCGAGGGCTTTGTCGAGAACGGAAAAGTGTACTGCCCGATGCACGGTTGGCCGTTTGACCTGCGGACCGGCCAGTGCGAGACGAACCCAAACGCGAAGGTGGATTGCTTCGAAACCAAGGTGGAGGACGGCGAAGTGTTCGTCCGTCTCACCGAATAATTTTACGATGAAATCAGCATATGAACTGGCGATGGAACGGTTGGAGAAGGAGTCTCCGACCCAGGAGTTGAGTGATGAGTTGAAGGCCAAGCTGGCCGAGCTGAGCAAGGTGTTCGAGGCGAAGATCGCCGACCGCGAGGTGTTCCTCAACAGCGAGATAGCGAAGGCGGAATTGGCCGGCGAATTCGAGGTGATCGAGCAGTTGAACAAGCAGTTGGCCAGCGACCGCAAAGTGCTCGAGGCCGAACTCGAGGCAAAGAAAAACGAGCTTCGCGCTTAACCGCCGTTTTCCGCTATCTGGAATCGGCAGAGCGCGGCGACCATCAGCGAGTGGCTGATGGTGCCATCGCCGATCAGCTTGGGGATCTCCACTAGCGGCACGAGCCGGGTAATCAGGTCTTCCCCGGCGTCGAGCTGGGTGTCGTGCTGCTTGGTCACGTTGCGGATGACCGTGGTGTGCGCCTTGTTGTTCATGATCGCCGGGTTGGCGTAAATGAACCCGACGGTTTCCGGCGTGTCGCCGGCGTAGCCGGTTTCCTCGCGTAACTCGCGCGCCGCCGTTTCCAGCGGGCCTTCGCCGGGATCGATCATGCCGCCCGGCAGTTCCAGCTCGATGAGGTTGGTTCCCTGCCGGTATTGCTCAACCATCACCAGTTGATTGTCCGGCGTCAGGGCGATGACGTTGCACCAGTCCACCGACTCGATCACAAAAAACTCGTGCTCTTTGCCGGTGCGCGGCGAGGTGCGGCGGTCGGAGCGCACCTTGAAAATTTTGTAGTCGCCGGCGCTGCGGCTCTCCTTCAGCGGCCAGGGAGTCAGTTCCGGGTTTTTAATCGGCATCGTTTTGTTCCTTCGCGGCCCAGCCTTGTCGCATGAGGCTGAGCAGGTGTGCCGTGGCTTCATCGCGCGGGATGTTTCGCTCAACGGCCAGTTGCCCGGAGCGCTTGGCCAACTGCGCCGCCATCTCGCCGGCCTTGGCCTCGGGGCACCCCATCGTGGTCAGCAGCTTGGCCAAGTCGGCGTTGTCATTGGGTTGGCTCACGCGGCGGGGCAGCGCTTGCCCAAGTCAGGCCACGCGGATACTGGTGACCTCGACGCGTTCCACTGGCTTGCTGTTCTCGCCGCTGCCGCTTGGGCCGACCGGTGTGTCGCCGATGTCGCCCAGTGCGTCGTCGCCGCCGCTCAATTGGCCGAAGGCGGTGTATTGGCCGTTGAGGAAATCGGCGTCACCGAGGCAGACGAAAAACTGGCTGCCGGCAGAGTCGGGATCAGCCGAGCGGGCCATTGAGATGACGCCGCGAACGTGAAGCCGGTCGTTGAACTCGGCCTTGATTTTGTAGCCGGGATCGCCGGTGCCCCAAAGGTTCTCGAGTGACTCGTCCTTGGTTTGCGGGTCGCCGCCCTGGATCATGAACCCGGCCATGATGCGGTGAAAGCAGGTGCCGTCGTAAAAGCCGTCGTTGGCGAGCTTGGTGAAGTTTTCCACCGTGCCGGGGGCGACATCGGCCCAAAGCTCGATGCTCATTTCCCCCTTGGTGGTTTCGATTGTTGCGGTTGGATTTGTGTTTTCGGACATGTGGAATTCAGTATCAGTCGGCCAGCGAGACGAGGTCTGTGCTCGGGAATTTTTTGGGCAGTGGCTGGGTGACTTTGCCGGTGGCGAGCCACTCGGCGGCGCGGTTGATCGTGGCGATGAAGCCGACGCATTGCAGCGCCTTGCCGTTCTCGTGGCCCATCGGCGTATGGAAAATGATGCCCTTGCCGTAATTGATCGTCATCATCATCGGCTCGTGCCGCTTGCTCTTGGCGCTGTAGGCGGTGGCCAGCACGTTCATGTTTTCGGCCGGGCCGCGGAGGGAGTCGTACAGTTCGTCCTGCGCGTGCATCCACTCGGCCGGCATGCCTTTGGTGACCGGGTGCGAGCCGTCGCGAACGACGATCTTGAAAGCGTGTTGCGGCCCGTGACTGCCGCCGCCGCCGGGCTGCGTGTTGCGGACGATTTTGCCGTCGTCGCCATAGTAAACGTACGGGCCGTGTTTCTCGTTGCGCCCGCCCCAGCCGCCGAGGCCGATCATTTTGTTGTACTCAAGCCAGTTCGGGAACGAGTTGTCGGCGGCATGGACCACGATGAATCGCCCGCCGTTTTTCATGTATTTTTCAAACGCGCGCTGCACTGGCTTGGGCCACTCCTCGCCGTTGTAGTTGCTTACGATGACATCATATTCTTTGAACGCCGGCCTGAAGGCATCCCAGCTGGCCTGAAACTCCTCGCGGATTTTTTTGGCGGCCTCGGCCGCCTTGGCCTTCTGGCTCTCGCTCAGGTTTCGCGGCGCACGGGGGGCGCGCGGTGGGGAGGTGACCACATCCACTTGGAACAATCCGGTTTTTTTCATCTGCGCCTTCATGTACGGCGTCATGGCTTTCCAGTTGTGGTTGTTCTGTCCATCGACGAACAGCACCGTGATTTTTTCAGCAAACGCCGGGCTTGCCACTGCGGCAAGGAGCAGGGCGGCGGCGATCCATTTTTGGGGAGTGATTGCGCGAGGCATCGTGGCGTGAACGGTGACGGCAGCGCGGGCGGTTCGCAAGCCAAAAGCCGGGCGCTCGACTCAGCATTTGTCGTCGGGCAATCTCCCGGCGTTGATCGGTGCAAAACAACTTGGCCAAGCGCGTTGGCTGCTGGCGGCGATGGTGGGGCTGGCGTTGGCACTGGCTTTCCCGGAGCCGCGCTGGCTTGGCCTCGCCTGGCTCGTGCCGGGCGCCTGGCTGGCGGTCGTTGCCGGGGAGCGGCGGTGGCGCTTGTTCGGCCTGGCCTTTGTTGCGGCGGTGGTCTTTCGGTTGGTTTCGCTGCGGTTCCTGCTGAACATGCCGCACGCTGCCGGGGCGATTAGCGGCTGGCTGGCGCTCAGTTTTTATTCGGCGCTGTATCCCGCGGCTTGGGCGTGGATTTGCGGCGGTTGGCTGCGGGACGGCTTGTCCAAGCTGCAATGGCCGTGGTTTCGGCGGCTTGGCTTTGGGCTGTTCGCAGCCGCAGCCTGGGTGGGATCGGAGATGTTGCAGGCGCGGGTGCTCGGCGGCTACCCGTGGAACTTTCTTGGAGTCAGCCAGTTTGAAAACCTGCCGCTGATCCAAATCGCCTCGGTGGCCGGCGTGTACGGCGTGTCGTTTTTGGTGGTGTGGGCGTCGGTGAGCCTGCTGTTCGCCGTGCTGCAAATCCGCCGCTCGCCCGCCAACCCTTGGTCGTGGACGGCCGATGTGGCCCTGCCGTTGCTGACGCTTGGCTTGGTTTGTGGCTGGGGCTTTTTTCGTGTCGCCAAAGTGCCGCCGCCGGCGAACAAGCTGGCCGTCGCGCTGGTGCAGCCGAGCATCCCACAGCAGTTGATTTGGCAAAGCGGCACCGGCGACGAGCGCTTGGCCAAGGTGCTGGAGCTGTCGCGGCTGGCGTTGGCCACCAAGCCGGATTTGCTGGTTTGGCCGGAGGCTTGCGCGCCGATCTCGGCGGAGCGATGGCCGGAAGTTTTTGACATGGTGAAGTCGAGCGGCGTGACGCTGCTCTTCGGCGCGGATGATGTCGAGCGGGGTGCGGACGAAGTTCGCTATTTCAACAGCGCCGTTTTTCTGACGCCTGACGGCCCGCAGTTGCCGAGCTATCGCAAGCGGCGGCTGGTCATGTTTGGCGAGTACATCCCGTTCGAGAAGGCGCTGCCGTTCATGAAATATTTGTCGCCGATCGGCGGCAGTTTTTCCGCCGGGACGGAGCCGGTGCAGTTCACGCTGCCGGACGGCGAACACACGATCGCGCCGTTGATCTGTTTCGAGGACTCGTTCCCGCACGGCGGCCGCGAGCACGTGTCGCCGGAGACAGACTTGCTGGTGAACCTGACCAACGACGGCTGGTTTGGCACCGGACCGGAGCAGTGGCAGCACGCGGCCAACGCCGTCTTTCGCGCGGTGGAGAACGGCGTGCCGCTGGTCCGCTGTGCCAACAACGGGTTGACGTGCTGGATCGGCCCGCTTGGCCAAGTGCGGCAGTTTTACGGGCAGGAGAGCGGCGATATTTACGGAGCCGGGTTTGTGTCGTTCGAGGTGCGGCTTGGCCAACCGCTTGGCCGGACAGTTTACAACCAGCACGGCGACGTTTTTGGCTGGGCCTGTTTTGGCTGGGCGCTGGGCGTCACCGGGGTTCGCCGCGTTCGCGCCAAGCGGAGGCTCCACACCGGTGGGCGAATCGGTTAAGCTGCGGGCCGCGTTCGCGCCGTTATGATCCCAAGGGAGATTCTCAAAAAAATCCGGCAAATCGAGATTCGCACCAAGCGACTCGTCACCGAGACGTTGGCGGGGCAGTACCACAGCGCGTTCAAGGGGCAGGGGTTGCACTTCGAGGAGGTGCGCGAGTACACGCCTGGCGACGAGATCCGGTCGATCGACTGGAACGTCACCGCCCGGATGAATCAGCCGTTCGTCAAGGTGTACTCGGAGGAGCGCGAGTTGACGCTGATGCTGCTGGTGGACCTGAGCGGATCCGGCTTCTTTGGTTCGGTAGAGCAAACCAAGCGCGAGATCGCCGCCGAGTTGGCCTCGGTACTGGCTTTTTCCGCCATTCGTAACAACGACAAGGTTGGGCTGATCCTGTTTACAGACAAGGTCGAAAAATTTGTGCCGCCGAGGAAGGGCCGCTTCCACGTGCTGCGTGTGATCCGCGAGATTCTGTTTTTCGAGCCGGAAAACCGCGGCACCGACCTGAACGGTGCGCTGGAATTTCTCGGTCGCGTGGTGCCGCGCAAGGCGATCACCGTCTGCGTATCTGATTTTCTAGGGCAGACGAATCCGAGCCGAAGGGCGATGGACGCGCATCTGCGCCGGCAGGTGGTTCTCTCGGAGACTCTCGCGCAGACGTCGGCCACGGCGTTGCGACAGGCCAACCGCCGGCACGACGTGGTGGCGGTGCAGGTCACCGATCCGCGCGAACTCGACTTGCCGGATGTCGGCTGGGTGGTGTTGCAGGACGCCGAGACGGGGCAGGTCGTCGAGATCAACACCGGCGACGATCGCCGCCGCGAGGCCTACGCCCAACGGCAGGCCGACGCGCAGGAGGAACTCGTGCGGCTGTTTCGCACCTCGGGCATCGACTCGATTCAGCTTCGCACCGATGAGCCATACATCACGGCGCTCGAGCAATTTTTTGAGATGCGCCTGAAACGCCGGCATCTCGCTGCCTGATGCCGACGACCACCAGCACCAACTCCGCGGCCCTGGTTATGCCCGATCCCGCCGACGCGACGAACGCCGCAGCTACGCAGGAAATCCCGGACATCCGGGGGCTGAAGGACGTGATTGACATCCCCACCGGCAACGAGTGGGTGTTGTGGCTGTTCGTCGCGGCAGCGGCGCTGGTGGTCGCCGGGGTCGCCGCTTGGTTTGTCCGCCGCCGCTTGGCCAGGCGCAGCGAAGAACTCGCCCCTCCCCCGCCGCCGCCGCCGCATGTCGTGGCGTGGGAGCGGCTGCAGCGTGCGCTTGGCCTGATCCACGAGGCCGAGCAGTTTTGCACGGAGGTGTCGCAAATCATTCGCGTCTATCTTGAGGAGCGATTCAACCTTCACGCGCCGGACCGGACGACCGAGGAGTTTCTGCTTGAACTGCAGTCGAGCCAGCGCCTGGCTGGCGAACACAAGCAATTGCTCGCCGATTTCCTCGGCGAGTGCGACATGGTGAAGTTCGCCAAGGCGGAGCCGCCGGAGCAGGAGTTGCGCAACCTCCACGAGGCCGCCAGCCGGTTGGTCGGCGAAACGCAGCCGAGTTTGCGCGAGGAAACCGTGGGCGAAGAGGAGGCCCCAGTGGAGCGATGAACCTAGGCGACTTGAGAATCGACAGCCCGTGGTGGCTGTTGCTG
>DQOE01000256.1 GCA_015658765.1 Verrucomicrobiota bacterium
CATGCTTCGTCCGGCAAGACCATGCTTGGCGAATGCATGCTAGCCTGCTCCGGCAACATCAACCGGCTCGGCAGCGTGACCGAGGGCACCACGGCGTCGGACTACCATAAGGCCGAGCAGGAGAGACAGTTTTCCATCCACACATCGCTGCTGCATGCCGAGTGGCTGGAGAGCCGATTCAATATCATCGACACGCCAGGCTATCTGGATTTCATCGCCGAGAGCCGCGCCGCGTTGAAGGTGTCCGATTTGGCGGTGGTGGTCGTCCACGCCACGCACGGCATCGAGATTGGCACCTCAAAGGTGTGGGACTTCGCCGAAGAGTTCGGCCTGGCCAAGGTGGTGGTCGTCAACGGCATCGACGCCGAGAACGCGCAGTACGAGCCGATCCTCGAGGATTTGAAAACCACGTTCGGCGCGCGATTCTTCCCGATCAATATTCCCATCAACCCCGGACCGGGCTACAATGAGATGTTGGATGTCATCCGCAAGGCCAAGCTCACTTACAAGACAGACGGCAGCGGCAAATACGACGAAGCCAAGGCCGCCGGCGAGGAGGGCGAACAGGTGGATCAATTGCACACCGAGTTGATCGAGCTCGTGGCCGAGTCGGACGACACGCTGCTGGAGAAATTTTTCGACGAGGGCATCACCGAGGAGGAACTCCGCGGCGGGCTTCACAAGGCGTTCCAATCCCGGACGTTCATCCCGGTGTTCTTCACTTCCAGCGAGACAAATGTCGGCGTGGCACGGCTGATGGATTTCATCTCCAAATACGCCTCCTCGCCGGATGACCACATGGAGACCGTTGCCCAGAACGTCGACGGCGAAGAGGTGACCATCAGCCTCGACGACAACGAGGCCGCCGCCTTTGTCTTCAAGACCATCAACGAGTCCCACATCGGGGAGTTGTCCTTTGTCAAGGTGCTCTCCGGCACGCTCAAGTCCGGCGAGGACATCGTCAACGCCAACACCGACGAGCCCCAGCGACTGGGCCAAATGTTCATCCTCAACGGCAAAAACCGCGACAAGGTGGAGCAGCTCAACGCCGGAGAGATCGGCGCGCTGGTCAAGCTGAAGAACACCCACACCGGCAACACCCTCACCTCCCCCAAGCGCAAGGTCACCGTGCCACCCATCGAGTACCCAAACCCCAGCATCCACGAGGCGCTCAAGCCCAAGAACAAGGGCGATGAGGACAAGATTGCCATCGGCCTCGCGGCGTTGCACGAGGAGGATCCGTCATTCCAATATCACGTCGACTCCGAGCTGCACCAGACCGTCATCTCCGGCCAGGGCGAGCTGCACTTGCAGGTGGCCATGGAGCGGATCAAGGAACGGTTCAGCATCGAGATCGAGTTGTCCGCACCCAAGATTCCCTTCCGCGAAACCATCCGGAACAACGGCGAGGCGAAGTACCGTCACAAAAAACAGAGCGGCGGCGCCGGCCAGTTCGCCGAGGTGTGGTTGCGCATCGAGCCCGCGCAACGCGACCACGGGGTGGAGTTCACCCACTCCCTCGTCGGCCAGAACGTGGACCGCGTGTTCGTGCCCTCCGTGGAGAAAGGCGTCAACAGCGCCTGCACCGACGGCATCATCGCCGGCTACCGCGTGGTCGACGTGAAGATCGACTTTTACGACGGCAAAATGCACCCGGTGGACTCCAAGGACGTCGCCTTCCAAATCGCCGGCAGGCACGCCTTCCGTGAGGCAATCCAGTCCGCGCGACCCTGCATGCTTGAGCCCATCACCCAGATCGAGGTCAGCGTACCCGAGGAATTCATGGGCGCCGTCATGGGCGACCTCTCCAGCCGCCGCGGCAAAATCCTGGGCATGGACGCCGAGGGGGCGTTCCAAGTCGTCCGGGCCGAGGTGCCGCAGATGGAGCTGTACCACTATTCTACCAACCTACGCTCACTCACAGGCGGCCGCGGCCTGCATGCCGAGGAATTCAGCCACTACGAGTACATGCCCCACGAGCTCGAGAAAAAAGTGATCGCCCAAAGCCAGGCCAAGGACGAGGATTAGCCGATCAATGCACCAGCATGTCGGAGAGGGAGGATTTGAATTTGCGGTGGCAGAGGGCGAAGAGGACGGCGGTCGGGATCACTGCGAAGGTTGACGCCGCCATCTGCACGCCCTGCGGCGTTCGCTGGCTGACGTCGTAGAGCTTGGCCAAGGCCAGCGGCAGGGTCTGCTTGGTTTCAGTCGTGAGTACCAGCATCGGGACAAGGTGCTCGTGCCAGGCGAGGATGAAATGGATCATCCCGTAACTGAGCAGCGCCGGCCACACCAGTGGCAGCACGGTCAAAAACACCCGCAACTCCGTCGCACCACAAATCCGCGCCGCCTGCAAATACTCTTCCGGCACTTGTCGAAAAACCTGCGTGAAATAAACCACGCCAAGGCCGGTCACCACGCCGGGCAGCATCACGCCAAGTAGCGAGTCACTCAGGCCAAGCTCGTTCACCCACGAGAACAACGGCACGGCAAAAAGCTGCCGTGGCACGAGAATCAACGCCACGGCCAACACGAACAACAGACGCTTGCCGGAAAACGTAAACCGCGCGAAGGCGTACCCGGCCGTCGCCGACAAAGTCACCGCACCAAGCGCCTGTCCAAGCGACACCACCAGCGAGTTGCCGAACACATCCCAAAACGGCACCCACTTGCCCTCGAGCAACTCGCCCACGTTTTGCCACTCGTAATTCGCCGGAAAAAACGCCTTGGCCAACGGCTGGAAAAACTCGTTGTTTGTCTTAAACATCCCCAGCACCATCCACAGAAACGGCACCAGCACCGCCAACAAAAACGGGCCGAGCAGCAACAGCGACAAAGCGCCACGCTGAGTTTTCCCCTGCGCACTCATGCTGTTCGCCTCCGTAAAAACAGGCACCCTAAAAGCGCCAGCACCATCAGCGGCAACAGGCTAATGCTGATCGCCGACGCGCTGCCGTAGTCGAAGAATCGCGTTTTCAGAAAGACGTACGTGACCGTCAACAGCCCCGCGTCCGCCGTGCCGCCGGAGCCGCCGAGCAGCACGTATGCGCCGGAAAAAAGCGAGAAGCCGTCAACCACCAGATACACCGCCACGAACAACAGCACCGGACGAAGCTGCGGCAGTGTCACGTGCCAAAACTGCCTCCATCGGCTTCCGGTGGCCAAGCGTGCCGCCTCGTAGTACACGCGCGGGATGCCCTCCATCCCGGCCAGGATGAAAAACGTCATGAAGCCGGTCCAGCGCCAAACCGTCTGCAGCACCAAGCCGCTGAGAATGAAGTCCGGATCCTTCAACCAGTTGACCGGCTCAAAGCCAAGCGGCATCACAAACAGTTGGTTGAGCAGCCCGTTGCGGCCGTGGAACACCATCAAAAACAGCACCGCCAAAACCGACGGCGGCGTCAGTGCCGGCAGCAGCAACGCGAAGGTCAGCACGGGGCGGAGCCGCCGGAAGGTCGCGCGGAGCAGGTGCGCCAGCCAGAGCGCGAGCGGCACGATCACGACGACCGACGCCAGCGTGTAAACGAAGCTGTTGCGAAGCGCGGTGACGTAGCGCTCGTCGTTGGCCAAAGCCTTGTAATGCGCGAAGCCGACGTATTCCGCCTGGCCAAGGCCGTTGGCGTGCAGGCTCATTTGCACACCGCCAACGAGCGGGATCACCCAGAAAAGCAGCAGGAAAAACAGGAACGGCAGCAGGAAAAAAAACGGCGTCCAGCGCGCCCCGGGAGTTCGCTGGTCGGCTGCGGGCATGAGTGCTCTTGGCTTACAGGCCCGGCTCGGCCGCCTCGAGCATGGTCTTCATTTTGTCAAGCACCTCGGCCGGCTTGAGCTCGCCGTAGATGAGCGACGTGAAAAAAGTTTCCTGAAACAGGAACACCGCCTTGGCGCGGTTCGGGTGGCTGACGACCTCCGGCACTTCCGGCGCGAGGCGCACCAGCAGCTCGCCGAATTTCTGGTTGCTGAAGAACTCGTTCGGCTGCAGCAGCCGCTCGTCCTTCCACGCCGGCCGGTACGCCGGGAAGCTGTTACCGTCGAGGAACCGGCGTGCGTTCGACTCCTTGTCCGTGATGACAAACTCGATGAACTTCCACGCTGCGTCCTGCTGTTTGCTGGCCTTGTTGATCAACAGGCCCTGCCCGGCGAAGGTCGAGGTGCGGCGGCTCAGCCGGCCGTCCGGCAGCTTCCACGCCGGCAACGGCATCGCGCCCCACTTGCCTTTGAGGTCGGGCGTGAACTGCTGCAACATGTCCAGCCCGTACCAGTCGGCGCCGACCACCGTCAACACCTCGCCGTACTGGATGGCGCTGTTGAAAAACAGCGGATCAAAAATCGACGCGCGCTCCGGCACCATGCCGACGCGGGACTCCATCTGTTTTTGCATCCAGCCCAGCACCTCGATCGCCGCCTCGCGGTCGGGGAACACCGAGCCGTCCCGACCGAACAAGTCACTGTCGCGCTGCCGCAGCAGGATGCCGAGGTACGTCGGGTCGAGCGCGATCATCGACTTGCCGTGATCCTCCACGACCGTCTTGCCGGCGGCGACAAACTTGTCCCACGTCGTCAACGTCGCCGGGTCGATGCCCAGTTCCTTGAAAAGATCGGCGCGGTAATAGAGCACCATCGCGCTGAGAGACTGCGGGATGCCGTACGTCTTGCCCTTGTAGGCGAACAAACTTTGGCGGCTCTTGGCGATGTCCTTGTCGAGCTTGGCTTTCTTGATGCGGGCGTTGAGATCGGCGAACGGTACCTCACCGCCGAGGAACGCCCCGAACAGCACCTCGTCGAGCTGCACCACGTCCGGCGGGTTGATGCCGGTCTTGATCGACACCGCCAGTTTCTCCGGCATCTCGCGGAACCCGAACGACTGCACCTTCGCCTCGAACGCCTTGTCCACCTTCGCCTTGTACAGCTCGACCATACTCTCGTAATAGAGCTGGTCCTGAAAGGAACTGATCCAAATATCCAGCGGCTTGGCCTGCACCGTCCCTGCAAGCACCAGGCCAAGCACAACCAAACCTGCAAATGTGTGTCGAAGTTTCATTTGTTAAGTAACGGCGGGGAAAATCCACCGAACCCACGCCGGAGTCAATGCCGGAGACGCCCTACGCGCCCCGACATTCAAACCAAGCGCTTGGCCAAGCTTGATCGGACATTTTTGGCTGTACTTTTTGTGAGCGGGGCGCAACAGTGCCGGCATTCCGATGAACCCGTGTGTGTGTCCGCATGCAAGTATCGTAGCTCGAAAGTGATCGATTCATGATTAACACCCTAAGATTCATCGCCGTTGGCCTCGGCTTGGCCGCCGCCCTCCATGACGCACCCGCCAAGGAACTCAAGCTCGACGAGCTGTTTCCAAAGGATCGCCTGCTTGAAGTCAAG
>DQOE01000335.1 GCA_015658765.1 Verrucomicrobiota bacterium
GCGATCAACAGCGACTTGGTCGCGCCCTGCAAAATCTCACCGCTGATGCTCGGGCCTGTGCGCAACTGGCTGACCTTCTTAAACTCTGCGTCAGCGAACTGCTCGGTGAGTGTCGTGTAAGCTTGCTCCCCCTTGCCAAAGCCCACCGTGACCTGAAGCCGCTCCGTTTTGCCACCGCTTGCAGCCTGGAACTGGATTTGACTGTCTGAGCCAAGCGCCAAGCGCAATTCTTCGGTAGTTTTCTTGGCGGTGTCTTTGAACTCCAATGTTATCTGGTCGCCGCCCTTGAAGTCCACACCCATGGCATCCGAGCCTCGGCTGATGCCCGTCCCGATCCCAACCGCCACCAGAATCCATGAGATAACAAATGCGTACTTTGCTAAGCCCATAAAGTTGAACTTCGGTTGTTCCATCAGGCGAAACCCCTGGCCGGTGCCAAAGTTCTTGAACACGTCAAAAACCAACCGGGTCACCACCAGCGCGGTGAACATGCTGGCGCAGATGCCCACGGTCAGCGTGACGCCGAAGCCCTTCACCGGGCCGGTGCCCATGGTCATCAGTATCACCGAGACGATGAGCGTGGTCAGGTTGGCGTCGATGATCGTGCCGAACGCCTTGCTGTAGCCGGTCTCGACCGCCCCCTGCACCCCCTTGCCGGCTTTGAGTTCCTCTCGGATGCGCTCGAAGATCAGCACGTTCGCGTCGATCGCCATGCCGATCGTCAGCACGATGCCGGCGATGCCGGGCAGCGTCAGCGCAGCGTCGAGGTAGCACATCACGCCCATCAGAATGAACAGGTTCAGCACCAGCGCGAAGTTGGCGACGAGGCCGGAGAACCAGTAATAAATGAGCATGAACACCGCCACCGCGAGCACACCGTACAGGGCGGCATTGAAGCCGCTCTTCACCGAGTCGGCACCTAGACTGGGTTCCACGCTCATTTCCTCCACAATATTAAGCGGCGCCTTGAGCGGGTTGAGCAGCGCGTTGGCGATGGTGGTCGCCTCCTCTTGAGTGAAGTCCCCTGTGATTTGCCCGTTGCTGTGTATGGGCTCCTGCAGGGTCGGGGCGGATATCAGCTTGTCGTCAAGGATGATGGCCATTCTTTCGCCGATGTTTTTGCTGCTCAACTGGTACATGGCAGCGCCGCCGTCGCTGTTGAACCCGAAAAGAATCATGGGCTCCTGGGTGAGTGGATTACGCGAGGAAGAGGCGCTGGTGATGGACTCGCCTTTCAGGCCGTATTTGTTCCCGATCTCGACCAGCACATCGTTGGTAAATTTGTTGCCCGCATCATCCTTGGTGGTGAGCGCGTATTTCCTGTAGCCAGCGGGGGTGATGCCATTGGCGATCAGGCTGCGGGACTCCTTGTGCACGAGGGCGAACTCCAGAAACGCAGCCTCGGTCACCAGTTTTTTTGCTTCCGCCTGGTCGGCCTCGGATAGCCCGGGCAACTGGATCATGATCTTGTTGTCACCCACCGGCCGGATGTCGGGCTCCGCGACACCGATGGAGTCCACGCGCCGGCGCAGCACTTCCACGGCTTGGGCGATAGCGCCGGAGGCGTTCTCCAGCTTGTTCGTGTCCATCGCCACGAGAAATGACGAGCCGCCCTTGAGATCCAGCCCAAGCTGGATTTGGCCGGCCACCCGTTTCTGGAGTGCTTGCAGCACCAGCCGGTTGTCGGGAGCTTGCTCCCCGAATTTGATCTTCGGGAAATAATTCGTCAGCGCCAGGCCGGACGCCTCCACGGCCTTGTACAGGTCACCGAACTCATTGCTGTCGTCCTCTTCATGGCTCGCCTCCACGTCAGCGACTACTTTATCGAAAGCCTCGTCCCTGTCTTTGGCTTTTTTGAATTCCTCGATCAGTTTTCCGGGTTTATCCCAGAGCGGCGTCATCTCGGTGCCGGCCCAGCCTAGGATGAGCAGCAGGAACAGGAATCGGGCTAGGTTGTTTCGTTTCACGGTTTTGGGTTACTTGTTGTCTGTCTTTTTTAAATCCGACTTGTCGTTGATCACTCGCTCGATGGCGTGTTTCTCCACTTCAAATTTGCTCTCGAGCGAGCGGATCGAGACGGTGGTGTCCTTGACCGACTGCACGGTGCCCACCACGCCGCCTCGCGTGACCACCGATGCCCCGGATTTGAGAGCGTTCACCATTTTCGTATGCTCCTTGGCTTTTTTCTGCTGGGGTCGGATCAGCAGGAAATAGAAAATGACAACCATCAGGATCATGGGAACAAACATTCCCATTTGGCTGCCTTGCGTTTGGGGTTGACCCTGCGCCAGCAGAATCAGTTGTGTGGGGTCGTAGCTCATTTCGGCTCTCAACAAAAGGGCAGGAACTCTAGTGATCGACCGGTCGATTGCAAGCGTTTTTCGGGCGTTTTCTGCGTTATTCCGCTCACTTTCGTGCTTGGCCAAGCATGGCGAATTCTGGCCGTCTATTGAGCCATGCCTTGAATAAAAGCCACCTTTTTGTAGTCTCGGCAGGTCTGCTCATGACATTTGACGGCATTTTTTTCCGGAGAGTAGCTGCGCTTGGCTTGGCTTGCGCCGCTTGGCCAAGCGGCTTGGCTGCCGCCGAGCCGGAGGGAATCGAGTTTTTCGAGAACCACATTCGGCCGTTGCTGGTGCAAAACTGCTACAAATGCCACAGC
>DQOE01000272.1 GCA_015658765.1 Verrucomicrobiota bacterium
CCCGGTTCTCGGTTTCTGGTTGGGACACGGACTTCACGGATTTGCAGGTTCATTTTTTGCCCAAATAATTTGCGTTCATTTGCGTCCGATTCTTGGTTATCGGGTTGTACCATTCACGTCCCGCTCGTTTTTTTGGTTTTCCTGTTATTGGGCCTTGCGTCCGTTGATGTGTTTTGCCAATTTCACTGGTGCGCCGCTTTGCCGGCTGAGCCATTAAGCGCTCCTTGCCATTCTTTTGGCGGGGATTCCCGGTAACCAGATCCAGTACAAAATATGAATCGCCTAACGTTTGGGGCACTTTTGTCAGCATCGCTTGCATTTTGGCTGACATCAGGATCCGTCTTCGCGCAGGGTTCCAAGTTCGAGGAAGCCCGCACCCACATTGAGAAATGGGTGCAGACGCGTCAGCTCATCGCCAGGAGGAATGCCGATTGGCGTGTGGAGCGGGAAAGTATCGGCCAGACGATTGGCCTGTTGCAGAGGGAGATCGACCTGCTCAAGGAGGCGATCGACAAGAGCGAGCAGGTGGACTCGGAGGCCGATGCCGAGAAAAAACGGATCACCCTGAGCCTGGAGGATTTGAAAAAGGCCAACAAGGTGGTGGACGCCGCCCTGTGGGGGATGGAGCGCCAGGCGCTGGTGCTGATGGCTCGTTTCCCCGACCCGCTGAAGGATCGCATTTCGAACGTCCGCTCACGCATCCCGCTGGAGAAGAAGGATCTTCGCGGCCGATCCGCCGCTGAGCGAATGCAGAACGTGGTGGCCATGCTCAACGAGGCGGATCGATTCAACTCTGCCATCACACTGGCGATCGAGGTGCGGAAGGATGCCGAGGGGAAAGACCGGCAGGTGCAGGCGCTCTACCTCGGGCTGGGCCATGCCTATTATGCGGACCAGGGAGGCTCGTTTGCCGGTGTCGGCGTGCCGGGTGCGGAGGGCTGGACGTGGGAGGTGAAGCCCGAGCTTGGCTCGACGATCCGCAAGGTCATCGATATTTACGAGAACGAGCGGAGCGCGGAATTTGTCCCGGTTCCGGTGAACATCAAGTAGGGAATCAGGATGATAAGACAATTTACACTGGCCATCTCGCTTCTTTGCTCAGTTGCGCTTGGCCAAGCGCAGACTTTTGAGGCGGCGGCGGCTTCGGCCAAGTCGGACCTGGACAAGGCGTTGGCCGAGTTGAGCGCGCTGGAGAAAAAAATCGCCGATGAAAAAATCCCGCTGGCCCGCGAGTTGAACACGCTCGAGAGCGAGGTCATTGCCAAGCGGCGTGAGCACACGGAGGCCAAGCGCATGCAGGACCGCAAGTCGGTCGACCTGGGCAAGCTCAAGGCGGAGGAGAAGGGGTTCACGGATCAAAACGACTACCTGCGCAAGACGCTGCTTGAGGAGTACATCCGGCGGTTTGAAACGCGCATTCATGCCAGCGAGAAGGAGCAGTATGAAGCCATCGTCAGGACGGCCCGTGAGACCAACAATAATCCATCCAGCCCGGCCGAGTCGGTGTTCACCGGGCAGCTTATCGTTGTGCAGGCGGCGCTCGACCGGTTGGGCAACCTCTTGGGCGGACATGTTTACGAAGGCACGGCGCTAAACGCAGAGGGCGTCGCTGAGCGGGGCAAGTTTGCCGTGATCGGCCCGCTGGTGGTGTTCGCGGGCAACGACGGCAAGGCCGGCTTGGCCGAGCAGTTGCGCGGCTCGACAGACGCGACGCTTGTGGACATCGGCCCGGATCACCAGGCGGGGATCGTTGCTGTCACCGGCAGCGGCACCGGCCAGTTGCCGTTCGACTCGACGATGGGCAACGCGCTCAAGATCAAGCAGGTGGAGGAGACGTGGTGGGAGCACATCAACAAGGGCGGCGTGGTAATCTGGCCGCTGCTCGCGCTTGGCCTGGCGGCCGCCCTGGTCGCGCTGATCAAGTGGATGCAGTTGGCCAGGCTGCAGCAGGTGCGGCCCGGCGATTTGCAATCGATCCTCGACCGGGTGAACGACAACGACTCGGCCTCAGCCATGGCCCTGGCCAAGCGCATCAAGGGCCCCGCCGGCGAACTGCTGGAGACGGCGATTCAAAGCACCGGGGAGAGCAAGGAAATGATCGAGGAAATTCTCTATGAGAAAATGCTGCACGCCAAGCCGAAGCTGGAGAGCATGCTGCAGTTCCTCTCGCTGGCGGCGGCGACGTCGCCGCTGCTGGGCCTGCTCGGCACGGTGACCGGCATGATCAACACTTTCAAGCTGATCACCGTGTTCGGCACCGGCGATCCCAAGCGGCTGTCGTCCGGCATTTCGGAGGCGCTGGTGACCACCGAGTACGGCCTGATCATCGCCGTGCCGTGTCTGCTGCTGTTTGCGCTGCTGTCGCGCAAGTCCAAGGGCATCCTGGCCAGCATGGAGCAGACAGCGGTCGGTTTCATAAACGGCTTGACGGTAAAAAACGGACGTTGATAGATGGCCGACACTCTCGAGTACATCGTTGAAACATGGCAATCCGGCGGGGTGGTGATGTTGCCGTTGCTGTTGGTGGCGCTGTTGATTTACACCGTGGCCACGAGCCTGCTGTTGAACTTCCGGCAGCGCGGATACAAGCATCTCGACGATGAAACGGTGATCGACTGGGTGCGGACACCCGGGAAGAGCGAGGGGGAAGTGGGCGAGATCATCCGTTACACGCAGGACGAAGTCGAGAAGCTGGACGAAGTGTACAGTCGTTTCTCCGAGGTGTTCGCCTCCCGGCTGCCGTTTTTCGAGCGGCGCCTGGTTTTCCTGAACACCCTCGTGGCCACGGCGCCGCTGCTCGGGCTGCTGGGAACCGTGATGGGCATGCTGGTGACGTTCAAGGGCCTCTCGGTGGGCGGCGGCAAGCTGGTGGACGTGGTGGCCAGCGGGATTTCCGAGGCGCTGATCACCACCGAGATGGGCCTGCTGATTGCCGTGCCGGGCTACTTCATGGCCTACGCCATCAAGCGCCGCAAGGATGAGTACGAGGCGTTTCTTGTTCGGCTGGAAAGCCTGACGCTGCAACAGTTCAAACGAAAGACGGTGGCATCGTGAGGGGACGCCGATCCATCATGGGGGCCGAGGAGGCCATGGACATCAACATCTCGCCGCTGATCGACATGGTGTTCATCCTGCTGATTTTCTTCATCGTCACCACCGTGTTTGTCGAGGAAACCGGCGTTGAGGTCGAGAAGCCGGAGGCGGCCTCCGCGATGCAGCTCGACAAAAACAGCATTCTCATCGCCGTGACCACCAAGGGGCAGGTGGTGTACGGCGGCAAGGAGATCGGCGTGAACGGCGTGCGGGCGATTGTCCGTCGCCTGACCACCAAGGAGGACATGCCGGTGATCATCCAGGTGGACGAGGGCGCCAACGCCGGCTTGGTGGTGAGGGTGATCGACGAATCCAAGCTCGGTGGCGCCAAGAGCATCAGCCTCTCCGCCGATTTGCCGTAGCCACACGTCATGCGAAAGGTTTTTCAGGTCGAGACAAGGAACACAGGAGTCCTGTGGGGGTTGACCGGTGGTCTGCTGATCTCGCTGCTCCTGTTCCTGATCCTGCCCTTTACCCAGAAACTTTCCGGATCGAACCCGAAAAACCTTCTCCTCAAGGTGGACGTATCCCTGCCGCCGCCACCACCACCACCGCCGCCGCCGCCGCCTCCTCCCGAGGAGGAGGAGGAAGAGGAAAAACCGGAGCTGCAGGAGGAGCAGCAGATGCTGACCCTGAGTCAGCTCGAGCTCGCGCTCAACCCCGGCGCGGGCGGCGTCGGCATCTACGCCGGGTTGAACCCGAAAGTATCGACCGATGCCATCGCGGAGATGAAAATTTTCGACCTCTCGGAGGTGGATCGCGAGCCGCGTCCGCTGGTGCGTATCCCGCCGCGATACCCGCCCAAGCTGCTGTTGAACCGTGTCTCGGGCCGGGTGGATCTGCTGATCGTGATCGACGAGGAGGGCCGGGTGACGGATCATCAGGTGCGCCGGTTCACCCACAACGAATTCAAGCGCGAAGTAACCCGGGTGATCCGGCAATGGAAATTCAGCCCGGCTATGAAGGACGGCAGAAAGGTCGCCGTCAGGAAAATTCAACCCTTCTATTTCGGAAAACAATGATGAAACCCACGAACAAAAAAGGACGCGGTGCGCTTGGTTTGTTGCTGGTGCTTGGTCTGCTGGCCCCGGCGCTTGGTCAGGCGCAACCCAGCTTTGCCTCGACGATGCAGTTTTGGAAAGACCCCGAGTTCATTAACAAGTTCATGGCCAGCTACGGCGTCAAGTCCGAGGTGGAGCCGAAGATCAACGCCGAAGAAAAAGAGCTGTTCGACGAGCTGATCCCGCAGATTCAAGCCGACCCCACCCAGGCCGTTGTCATGTTGATCGAGGCCATCACGCCCGAGTCGAGCGCGGCGCTGGACTTCACCCTGGCCAACCTGTACGTGCAGGCGAACGACTACCCCAAGGCGGTGGCGCAATACCGGGAGGCAATCAGAAAATTCCCGGACTTCCAGCGCGCCCACATGAACCTTGGCGTGGTGTTGATCCAGCTAAACCAGCATGTGGAGGCGCAAAAGGAACTGGTGCGCACACTCGAGCTCGGTGGTGAGGACGGCAACATTTATGGCCTCATCGGCTACTGCCACTTGATCGGCGAAAAATATCTCTCGGCCGAGGCGGCCTATCGCAAGGCCACCCTTTTCTCGCCGGACAAGCTCGACTGGAAGCTCGGCATCGCCCAGTGCCAGCTGCAGCAGCAGAAGTACGGCGAGTGCGTGACGCTGTTCGGCGAGCTGATCCAGGCCAAGCCGGACAACGCCGACTACTGGCTGCACCAGGCCAACGCCTACCTTGGCCTGGCGGAGGCCACGAAGGCCGCCACCAACTACGAGGTCGTCCGCCGCATGGGCAAGGCTGACGCCAAGGTGCTCAATCAACTCGCCGATATTTACATCAACGAGGGCACGTACGATCTCGCCTTCGCGGCGTACCGCGATGCCGCCGCGGCAGACGAGGGCAGGGAAGTCGCCCCGCCGATTCGCGCGGCGGACATTCTCATCTCGGTTGGGGAATTTGATCGCGGCAACTCGCTGCTCGCGCAGATACGCTCGATCCACAAAAACCAGTTCAACGAGGCCGACTGGTTGAAAATCCTGCAACTCGAGGCCCGCGTGCAGTTGGCCAACGGCGAGGAGGCCAAGGCCATCAAGACGCTCGAGCAGATCGTTGACAAGGATCCGCTGGACGGCGAGTCGCTGCTGCTGTTGGCCGACTATTACGGGCGCAACGACAACGTCGAGAAGGCCGGGTTGTTCTACCAGCGCGCCGAGCAACTGGACGATTTCGAGGTGCGGGCCAAGATCACTCACGCGCAGTTTTTGGTGCACCGCAGCCAGTATGAAAAGGCGGTGCCGCTGCTCAAGTCGGCCCAGGCCAAGCGCCCGCGTGACAGCGTCCAGCGCTACCTCGACCAGGTCGTAAAGTTGGCCCGCCTGGCCAAGCGCTGAATTTTTAAGTATTCACTTTTTAGTTTCAAGTTGAACATCGGTGGAATGCTTTCCTGTAATCCTGCCAATCTGCGTTGATCTGCGTCCCCTGTCTTTGAAAGCAAAAACGCTTGGGGCGGCCAAGCGCTGCCCGTAGAGTGGCGGCGCAGCATGGGTTCCGTCCGTCTCCTTCCAGAAATTGTCGCCAACCAGATCGCCGCCGGCGAGGTGGTGGAGCGCCCGGCCAGCGTGGTGAAGGAACTGGTCGAGAACGCCCTCGACGCCGGGCCCACACACATCACCGTGGACATACAGGCCGGTGGCCGCAGCCTCATCCGCGTCGCCGACAACGGTTCCGGCATGAACCGTGACGACGCGCTGCTTTGCCTCGAGCGGCACGCGACCAGCAAGATTCAAGTGGCGGA